>JAYUOX010000455.1:0-21539 GCA_043760595.1 Cytophagales bacterium | reverse complement strand
CGTTATTAATTAGTTTATGTTTGGATAATTGATAATCATCTGATTATCAATTGGTTATATCTGAAAATCCTAACAACTAAATCCTAACCCCTACTTATCTTGTAATTGAACACCCTTTCCCGTTTTACCTCTAAATCTATCGATTCGGCGTTTCGATTAACTATGAAACATCTTAGTGTCTTGTTTCAAAGAAAAGTATTCGATAAAATCTACTATGTATTTCTACCTAATATCTTGTTCAACGTTGTATTTAATCAAAATGTTTTACTACTTTTTCTTTATTGATAAACATCAATTAGCTTCTAAAAGTTCCTGTAATTTGCTCTTTCGCTGTTACATTCTTTTAACGATAGAACATTTATTAGGTCACACAATTTTTAAAATATTTTTTATTTGTTTCTTAGAATTGTCTAAATGACCTTTTTTCTAATTAACGATGCAAAGTTCTGCAATATTTCATTTACTTCCAAATTATCCTTGCAAATGTCTGAAATAAATTTAATCATAACTACTTAGAAATCAATAGCCAAAATGGCTATTGAGATATTTTAGGTATTATTTTACCGAATATTATTTTGTTTTACGTTTCAAAAGTTTGCAAATATTTTGTTTGAAATGTATAGAATGATACGAATTTTTTTTTGAAAAATATTAGAATAATACAATTATTGATTAAACTGATTCATGGTCTTATCCAAGCCCTGTAAGCAGAAACTCAATATCATTTCTGAGGTTCGATCAAGGTACTCTGGTAATTGTTCAAGTTGCTCACCCGTAAAGTTTCCTAAAACGTATTCAATCTGTCTTCCTTTTCCAAAATCATCCCCTACGCCAAAGCGTAATCGAGAGTATTCGGGGGTATTTAAAATCTCTTGAATGTTACGCAAACCATTATGTCCTCCGTGCGAACCTTTGGGTTTCATACGTAACTTACCGTATGGTAAAGCAAGGTCATCAGTAATGACTAAAATATTTTCTTTTTCTATTTTGAGTTCTTTCATCCAATAATTTACCGCCTTTCCTGACAGATTCATAAAAGTAGTGGGCTTAATTAAATGGATTTGCTTGCCCTTGTGTTTTATTTCTGTATAGTAAGCGAGACGTTCCATCGAAAATTTCGTCTCCAATTCACCCGCAAGTCGGTCAAGTGCCATAAAACCGACATTATGTCGAGTCAGTAGATATTCAGGTCCAATATTTCCAAGACCTACGATTAGATACTTCATTTAGATTGTATTATTTGGATAGTTTATTTATTTTTGTAATTCTCTTCTGAGTTTTATCGAATCAATTTTCAACTTAGAGACTTTTTCTCTTGTAACTAATTGATTTTCAGACAATTTTGTCCATACCTAACGTTCAATATTTGCTTAAATTTTACTTGAACGAATCACTAAAATTCAGTAATTTTGTGTTTTATAATCCCCCCATGAAAAACAAAACCACTACCATAAAAAATTTGATTTTATTTTCTTCAATATTGTATTTTGGAGTCAATAATACTTTTGCCCAAAATGACAAAGCCCTCCCCGCCCCCATCAATACCACCAAATTTACGGAATATGCCCCTTCAATCAGTGCAGACGGCAGAACGTTAATTTTTGAGTCTGACCGACAAGGCGACTGGAAATTATTTGAATCCAGACGAAGCGGCAAAAATTGGTCAGTTCCCACTGCAATTCCCAAAATTACAACTACTTTTTTTGAAAAAGCACCACTCGGCGGTCCATGTCTGAGTTATGATGGTAATTTGTTGTTTTTTTCAGCAAATGGCAAAGACTCCGACGGACACGAAGATATTTATTATTCTGTCCGTGAAAAAACGGGTTGGTCTGCTCCCATGAATTTGGGTTCACCCATCAATACAGTAAATCAAGAAGGTTATCCTTCGCTCTCAGCCGATGGTAAGTACCTGTACTTTGCTCGAGCCAAATATACTTTTGGCGATAAAAAAGATGCTCAACAACGTTGCTACCAAATCATGCGTTCTGAAAAAGGAACAGATGGCAAATGGCAAGCCGCTGTGGAACTTCCAAGTCCCGTCAATTTAATCTGTGAAAAAGCCCCAAGAATTATGCCCGATGGCAAAACCTTGATGTTTTCGTCTATCAGAAAAGACGGTCAAGGCAATTTTGATATTTATAAATGTGAGCTTCAACCCAACGGCACTTGGACAGAAGCCGTTGCCTTAGATTTCTTGAATACTTCTGGTCCTGACCAATTTATTGCCGTGCCTTCGTGCGGGGATGTGATGTATTACGTACAAGACGGAGATATTTATACTGCCAATGTCCCGATGGATGCCGTAGCTACAATTCAGGGGTACGTAACTGACTCAACAACTAATACGGCTTTGCCCGCAAAGATTATCGTTTCAGAATTTGATAATCCTAATAAAGTTATTGCAGAATTTGAATCGAGCGGATTGGACGGGCGATATTCAGCCGTTTTGAAACCCAATGGTAAATATAACTTTGAGATTAGTGAAGCGGGATTTTACAGGAAAAAGGTAATTGTTGATTTATCCACAAAGAAAGATTGTGAGACCCTTGAACAGGATTTTAGACTAATGCCCTTAGGTGGAAAGTCTGAAAACCGTGAAAAAGAAACTTTCAAATTGAGTTTCTTGGCAATTGATTCTCAAACAAATCTTACGATTCCTGCCAGTTTTGAAGCAACCGAAGTAACAACGGGGCAATCAATTGCTCTTCAGTATAATCCGAACACCCTCCAAAATCAAGGCTCATTTCGTTTAAAAGAAGATTATTCGATTGAGGCTTCGATGAAAGGCTACAAAAACTCAAGTCTTTCCTTGCGGGTGGATGATCGTAGCGAACTTTTGCCCGTGAGCATCATTAAATTAGACCCCATTTCTTCAAACTTTGTAGTGAAAGCGTATGATGGAGGTTCAAACGAATTATTGAAAGATACCAAAGTTACCATTACCGAGATTGCCACGAGTCAAGTTGCGGAAGTAAAAGTCAATCCAGAAACGGGTGAGTGTGGGACAAATTTATTGACAGGCAAGCAATATAAAATTGTGGTATCGTCAGATTTTTGTGAAGACAACGAACAGACAATCACCAAGACCGATGATTTAAAAAATATTACGGTAAAATTAATTCCGAAGAAAATTTCAACTGCCAACTTCACCGCCTTGAACGGTGAGACAGGCGAGCAAATTAGTGGAGAATTTACCGTAACTTCTGAAAAGACGGGAAAGATTTTTAAAGGTTCGATGAAAGCTAAAGAAACGTTTTCTGTAAAGTTAGCCCAAAACGATAACCTTAAATTAGAAGTAGTTTCGGATGGATTTGCCACAGCTCGTACTTTGATTGAAATAACAGATTTAGTGTTAGGAGACCGTCACGATTATGAAGTAAAATTAGTGATTGACCGTTATCCGCTGACAATCAAAGTAGTAGATGCCGAAACCCAAAAACCAATTAAAGATGCTATTGTAAAGATTGCTGATTTGAAAACGAGTGAAATAAAACAAGCTACCAAAAATAAAACGAATGATTTTACTGCAAATCTGAAACGTTCTGGTTTTTATGAAATCAACATCAAAGCCGAAGATTACGTAGAATCGAAAGAGAAAATCACCAAAGCTCCAGAGGGTGGTACCGTAAATTTTATGTTGTTAAAAAAGAAACGTTTGCCCGTCAATTTTGCTATTTTTGATGTGGTAACCAACAAACCTTTGAAGGCAACATTTAGCGTAAGATTAGAAAAAGAACAAAAGACTTTTACTTTCAAGGATGAATCAAACGGAACCGTAAAAGTAGCTGAAAGAGAGGTATTTACCGTAGAAACCTCCTCAGATGGTTATAAGCCCAAACAAAGTACCTTCAACATGGCGGACTTTGGGGCGGATAAAAAGTATGTGTTTGATGTACGTTTAGAAAAAGCGATGTTTGTTTTGAATATTAAAGCAACTAATAAAGCAACTAACGAAGCAGTTACGATTGGGGATTACAAAATCACCGATTTGACGGTAAAAACGAATAAAGTAGATGTCGTAAAATTGCCTTCGGGCGATGCTACGGTAAGTTTAACGCCCGAAGATAAGTATCATTTAGAAATCACAGCGGAAGGTTTTGAGAAATTTGAACAGGATTTCACGAAGTTAACCAAGAATGAATTAGTCTGTACCTTAGTTCCCAAACCAAAAGAATCAGCCCTGGTTTTCTCAGCCATTGATTCTACAAGTGGACGAGTTTTGGAAGCAACCTTTAAAGTAACTCCCTCAAAAACCGCCCTTATGGTACAGGGACGTACTTATGAGAGTACACCCGAATATAAATTAGCCTTGAATGAAGAAGATAATTTTGCGGTAGAAACCTTTGTGAAAGGATATTATATCAAATCTGAAAAAGTGAGTTACACGACTTTGGGAAAACCTAAAAAGCACCTCGTTACGATGTCTCGCAATTTCTCAGTACTGAGTTTAAAGGCTTACGATGCCAATGATAACCGACCCATCAGGGAAGTATTTTTTAGTTTGGTAGATGCCATGAACAACAAACCCGTAGCGGCAATGATTACAATGCCCAATGGAGAATGTAGTGCCGACCTAAAACCTGGCAGAGAATATTTGATTAAAGCCAAATTAGCAGGTTATGATGATTATGAAAGTAGATTTACCGCCAGTATTGATGATGTGAATAAATCTATTAAAATGCGTACTTTGAGGAAATATAACCTTCAACTATACGCCATTGATGCTCGTAAAAAAAATAAAATATCCGCCAATTTCAAGATTTATGATACCAGCAAAGAAGTAATTGCCGCTGGAAGAACGGATGCTTTACATGACCAAATGCCCGTAACTTTAACGGAAAAAACCAGTTATGTCATCGAAATCACTTCGGCAGGTTATAAGCCTTATGAAGGCAAAATAATGCCTGACAGTACCATGAAGGGAGCAAATGCTCAAATTCCCGCATGGCTCACCAAGGATGATAGTAAGTTTACGTTTAGGGTTTTGGATGCACAGACTCGTAAAATTGTGGATAAATGTACCGCTAAATTAACGGACGTAAAATCAAGTCAAGAATTGATTTTGACAAAAAATGGTGATGAATTTTCGGCTGAATTAAGCCCTGTGGCAAGTTATATGCTCGAAGTAGAAGCACAAGGTTATGCAAAATACATCAACCGAATTGAACCAAATTCAGACCGCAAAAAGGATGTATCGTTAATCAAAACCAAAGAACCCGTAGTAGCAAGGCAATCAACTTTGTCAGCCAGTACGGCTAATCCAAAAGAGAAATTACCCATCGCCGCAGGAAAAAGTTTTGAAAAAATTGAAAAAGGTAAAGCCATTGTTTTGAATAATGTTTACTTTGAACAGAGTAGCTTTATTATGCAAAAAGAATCTTATCCAGAATTGGATAAAGTAGTATCAATGTTGAAAACCAATCCTCAAACTAAAATTGAGATTGGCGGACATACTGACAACATTGGTGATAATCGTTTGAACTTGGCATTATCAGAAAACCGTGCAAAAGTAATCTTGAACTACCTCGTAAGTAAAGGTATCGACGAAGACCGTCTCTTGTACAAAGGTTACGGAGGCTCAAAACCCGTAGCTCCCAATGATACTGAGGATAATAAAAAGAAAAATCGCCGTGTAGAGATTGTGGGGATTCAGTAAGATTAGAGTCGTAAGTCTTTGATTCATAGGTCGTAAGGTTTGAGAATTATAAATGTATTTTTGTGATTTAACGACATCCGATCACTTTTCCATATGACTTAAAGACTTACGACAAACGAGTAATCTCTCTTATGACTTATAGACTTACAACTACTTCAACCCAACTCCAAATGAAAAAGCAACTTATCATTTTATTTTTTTTAGTAGTAACATCAATGTCTGTCGGTGCACAGTCGAGTGCGACCCAATCAGATGCCAATTCACGCTTGTATGAATTACGAGTATATTATGCCTCAGAAGGTAAACTTCAAGACTTAATGAATCGTTTTCAACAACACACTCTCAAATATTTTTACCAACATAATATGCGTTTAGAGGGTTTTTGGTTGCCTTTGGGAGAGAATAAAGAGAATAAACTGGTGTACCTCCTCTCCTACCCTTCACGTGAAGCAAGAGAGAAGTCTTGGGTAGAGTTTACGAAAGATAAAGATTGGCGAATTGCTGTAAAAGCAAGTATTGCCAATGGTGAAATCATCGCAAAGGTTGAAAATACATTTTTGAAAACAACCGATTTTTCACCCAATAACATGAGATCAGTGGGTGAACGAATTTTTGAATTACGTACTTACAAAGCAACGCCCAATCATTTACCTAATTTGTTATCACGCTTCAGGGATCATACCGTTAAATTATTCGAGAATTATGGCATGACCAACATTATCTACTGGACTCCCACTGACAAAGAACAAGGTTCAGACGATATGCTGATATATTTCTTGGCTCACAAAACCAAGGATACAGGTTTGGCTTCATTCAAATCATTTGGAGGAAGTACAGAATGGCAAGCAGTCAGAAAAGCTTCCGAAGAAAAAGCGGGTGGATCATTGACAGTTTTTGTAAAATCTGAATATATGATGCCTGCGGATTTTTCTCCCCTTAAATAATTATTGAAGTTTGAGTTGTTGAATTGTTGAAAGTATTTCAACAATTCAACAACTCAAACCTCAACAACTCAAATAAAAATGTCCAAACTCGCCCTCATTACAGGTGCTACCTCAGGCATAGGCAAAGCAACTGCCGAAGCCTTCGCTGATTTAGGCATCAATCTAATCCTCTGCGGAAGACGATTAGACCGTCTTTATGAAATTCAACAAGAACTTTCAACGAAAGTAAAAGTAAACATCCTCACCTTTGATGTACGTAACCGTGGAGAAGTCGAAAAAGCCCTCCACACGCTCCCAGAAGAATCGCAAGCCATTGATATTCTGGTAAATAACGCAGGAAACGCCCACGGACTCAGCCCAATTCAAGATGGAAATATTGACGATTGGGATGCAATGATGGACGGAAATGTGAAAGGATTGTTGTATGTTTCAAAAACAATTATGCCTTGGATGATAGCTCGCCAAAAGGGGCATATCGTCAATATTAGTTCCATTGCTGGCAAAGCTACTTATCCCAACGGAAATGTATATTGTGCTTCAAAAGCAGCCGTAGAAGCCATTTCAGAGGGAATGCGACTGGACTTAAATCCTCACGGCATCAAAGTAACCAACGTAGCCCCAGGGGCAGTAGAAACGGAGTTTTCTCTGGTGCGTTTCAAGAATGATGAAAAAAGAGCCGAGGCAGTTTATAAAGGATTTATGCCTCTGACACCACAAGATGTTGCAGAGACAATTGCTTTTGCCGTTACTCGTCCAGCTCACGTAGTGATGGCAGACATCACTTTATTTCCGATTGCTCAGGCTTCGGCAACTGTATTACGGAGAGATTCGTAAATTAATAATCGTATGCAAGCATAACAAAATATATGTATCTACATTGATTTTCATATTTCATCACTTCAAAAAGTATATTCGTCAAAAACTATAAAAAATAAACTTGCATTTAACAGTTATTTAATAGTAAAAAGACATATATTTGTTTCAATTTTCATAGTTAAATAGGTTTAGAGGTTAAACAGATAAGGGCGGGAGCATCTCCTGTCCTTATTTTTATTTTACAGGATTCAATAAAAAAGGTCTTCATAAAACTATTTTATGAAGACCTTTTGAAATAACCAGTAACTACCCTCATTGGGAAATAGTCTCATTTTAGTACCAAAGACCTTAGTATGATAATGCAGCAAATAGACCGAAATTTGTGGTACTTTTTCAAATAATCAATCCTAAAACCAATCCTCCCAGAAAGATAAGAAATGTAGGAATTTTAGTAAACTGAATGATAGCAAAAGTAATCAAAACTGTAATAATCCCCAGATAATCAACCCGTTGTACCATAGGAACGAGAAAAGTAAAAGCTGCTGAAAGAGTTAAACCAATCGAGGTAGCATTGATTCCGTCCAAAGAAGCTCTGATGCCTCTGAACTGTTTTAGTTGTCCCCAAATTCTGTACACAAAGAATATCAAAAATGTTCCTGGCAAAAAGATTCCTGCCGCCCCAGCCATACTTCCAAAAAGTTGCTCATACCACGTTCCGTCTTTCATTACTAAAACTCCTAAGTACGAAGTGAGTGAAAAAACAGGACCGGGTAAAGCCTGTGAAAGTGCCATGCCCGTAAGGAAATCATCCGCACGGACGAGCTGTTTAAATTCTACAAATTCTGTGTAAAGCATCGGGGCAAGGACTTGTCCTCCGCCAAAAGTAAGGCTTCCATTACGATAAAAATTCTCAAAAAGTCGGATGGGTTCATAATCCGTAAAATGCCCTAAAACCGCCAAAAACAAAAGGAATCCCCAAAAAAGATTGAAATTTGACCAAGGAATTACCATTTTATGCTTAGTCTGTTTTGGATAATCTTTGTAGTTAAAAGAAGTGAAAGTCCCTCCTATTATCAAAGCAATTGGACACACCCACGGCGATTGATAGTAAAATGCGAAGGTTGCTGAAATCAACATCAAAATAATCCCAGTTTGATTTTTGATAACTTTTTGACCCAAAACATATCCTGCATGAATAATCAGGGCAACTCCGATGGGTTGAATAAAACGGATAATATCTCGATTTCGGAGCAAAGTCATGCCAAAAGCTGTCGCCGTCATAATGGCTACGGCAGGCGTAATCCAAACTAATAAAGTGATGTAAGCCAAATTTGGACCTCCGATTTTGTAGCCCAAAGCCGTGATAGTTTGAGTAGAAGTAGGTCCTGGGAGCATTGCACAAAGTGCCTGTAATTCAAGGAGTTCTGCCTCAGAAAGGTAATTTCTTTTCTTTACAAAACGGTCAATAAACATTGCCAAATGTACCTGTGGACCCCCAAATGAAGTACACGCCAAAATCAACACGTCTTTTAAAAAAATGATTCGTCTGATTTTTTTCATGGGGATTTATAGCCTATCTTGATATGTCAATAATATGTTGAAGAACTCCCAATAATTGTGGAAGTTCATTAATTAAATACCTTTTTTCATCTATAACAATTTGGTTATCAACATATTGTAAAAAACGCCATTCTATTCCCGTTGTACAGCAACCGTAAATAATATGAGGTACATTTTCTTCTAAATCATTTAATTTTTTTGCTGCAATCAATTGTGCAGAACACTGAATCGTTCCTTGTTCTAAATCTTGTTTTTTTGCTTCTGTAATACAAAAAATGGGAGCTGTAACGAAATCCTGAATTCTACTAAATGAAAATATAAAATCACATTCACCTTTCAAACCTAATGACTCGTCTATATCCAAATTCATTCCTGAATAAATGGAAAATGAATGATTATTTCTATCACTCAATTCCAACAATATAGGCGTAACTAAGCGTTCTGAGCGTGATTTTTCAGAGCCAAAACCTAAATCAATCGCCTTTTTTAAGGCTTCATTAAGCCAATGGGTCGGTTCTATTGGGGGAACTTCCGAAAACAAATCATCACCCTTGAACTTAACGCCAAGTTTTTTTATATCAGAAGCTGTAAAATCGCTATAAGCCATGATTTTAATTTATACAAATATTATTTTTTCAATCCCAATTCAATTAACCGCTCATTCAAGAACTCCCCTGCGGTCATGTTTACGTACATCTTTGGGTTTGTTGCATCTACGCACGAATCCAGACAAGTTAAGTCCATTTCAGAACGTGGGTGCATGAAAAAAGGAATCGAAAAACGAGAAGTTCCTAATTTTTCTTTCGGAGGATTAACCACTCGGTGAATCGTTGATTTTAACTTATGATTAGTCAAACGATCAAGCATATCGCCCACATTTACCACCACATAATCAGGCAACGAAGTTATCGGAATCCATTTGCCATCGGTTCTCAAAACCTCCAAACCTTCGGCAGACGCACCCATCAAGAGCGTTATCAAATTTATATCACCGTGAGCGGCTGCACGAACCGCACCTTCTGGCAAATCTTCTGGATTAGGAATTGGGAAATAATGAATGGCTCTCAAAATTGAATTACCGTGTTTCACTTTATCTTCAAAATAATCTTCGGGTAAATCCAAATATAAGGCAATCGCACGTAGTAATTGCTTTCCTGCACTTTCCAAAGTGTGATAAGTATGAAGCGTATCTCGCTCAAAATCAGGCAGTTCGCTCGGAAAAAGATTGTCTGGATATTCCTCCCAGATTGGGTCCCCGTCGTTCAGGATGGGTTGCCCAACGTGATAAAACTCCTTCAAGTCAGCCGCTTTAAACCCTTTGGCAGTTTCTTTTCCTTTGCCAATATAACCTCTTTGTCCTGAGATTCCTTCGATGGCATATTTTTGTTTTAATTCATCCGAAGAAAGAAAAAATCTCTGAACGGTATCGTACAAATCAGTGGTTTTATCATTGGTCAAACCATGATTTTTGATGGCTACGAAACCAATATTATTGAAAGCCCTGCCTAAATCTTGAACGAATTTGGCTTTGCTGTTAGCATCTCCCGATGTAAAATCGGCTAAATCTAATTGTGGAATTGTGTCGAGAAGTGTCATGTTTTTTTAGGTATGAGGTATGAGGTCGTAGGTATGAGGTGAAAGGTATTCTGTAATTTTTACCTCATCATTCATACCTACGACCTCATACCTAAAATCTTATTTTAAAGCATTTTCATAATTCTTGTGTACTGCATCCCAGTTTACTACATTCCAGAATGCGGAAATATAATCTACCCGTTTGTTTTGGTATTTCAGATAATATGCGTGTTCCCAAACGTCCAGAGCTAAAATGGGCGTACCTTTTTTATCAGCAACATCCATTAACGGATTGTCTTGATTGGGCGTGGAAGAAACAACCAATTTCTTATCCTGAACAATCAACCAAGCCCAACCTGAGCCAAAACGAGTAGTGCCAGCCTTGGCAAACTCTTCTCTAAATTTATCAAATGAACCAAATGTTTTAATTATCTCATCTGCCAATATCCCTTTTGGAGTTCCTCCACCTTTGGGCGACATCACATTCCAGAAAAAAGTATGATTCCAATGTCCACCCGCATTATTACGGATAGTAGGCGTATGTTTGCCAGCTTCTTTCAACAAATCGTACAATGAAGATTTCTCTAAGGATGTCCCGACCAAGGCTTTGTTCAAATTATCAATATACGCTTTATGATGGCGACCATGATGGATTTCCATCGTCATTTTATCAATATTTGGCTCTAAACTCTCAGGGGCGTAGGGCAGTGCAGGCAATGAAAACGGAGCATTTTCAAGCATAGTTTGCTCCAAAGTCATTTTTGGCAATTTGTTGTTGTAGCTTCTGTTGAATGAGAAACCAAACGAATTAAACCCTGACATCGCAAAGGCGGACGCAAAGGTGGTTTGGAGGAAGTTTTTACGGTTCATGGATTTTGAGCATTCACTCATTTAGAAATGTAACTACCGAATTTGTAATTTACGGAAGCCTTCGGTTTTACCGAAGGCTTCCGTTTGAAACTAAACCTGTTCTTTATTGGGTTGGTTTTGATTTATTCGTATCTGAATTGACGATTCGCATTGTGTGATGCGTATTCGCAGCTGGACGGACGATTGGCATCTTAATAAGCTCCGTCAAATTTGGTTTTACGATTACTAAATTATCAATATTCTCTAATTCGTGAGCTAATTTTTTCACATCAGTCATTCCCACAGAAGGTAGGCTGAATTTGTTAATCGTATTTTTTTCTTGATAATTTTTGAGGTAATACTTCGTGATAGGCGACCTGAGTATATTTCGGTCATCTACAATATGTTTCTTTAGCCATTCTGACATCTCAGGTGATGTTGGAATATCAAGAATATGTGGTTTTACTTCGTTTTGAGAATAGCTATAAAAGGCTAAACTGATGAAACTGAGGGTTAAAACTGTTTTTTTCATAACATGGACGATTTTAGAATTACTCATAAACAATTCGACTGACAATACTTCTTCCCAACGTTATTTCATCGGCATATTCCAAATCTCCTCCAATCGGAATGCCTCGGGCGATGGTGGTAATTTTGACATTTAAGGGTTTTAATCTTTTGGTCAAATAAAACGCTGTGGTGTCTCCTTCCATCGTGGGACTTAATCCTAAGATAATTTCTTTTACCGATAAATCTGTCCCTGTTCTGTCTGAGATGCGTTTCAGTAAAGATTCTATCTTCAAATCGTTTGGTCCAATGCCTTCCAAAGGGGAAATAATCCCTCCCAAAACGTGATACATTCCTCTGTATTGTGAAGTATTTTCAATCGCCAACACATCACGAGTATCTTCTACCACACAAATAATGGATTCATCTCGTTTTGGATTCGTACAAATCTGACACAATTCTTCATCCGAAATATTATGACATTGACGGCAATACTGGGTCTTAGTTCGCATCGCAATCATGGCTTCCGATAATTGAATCGTCTGACGTTCATCCCGTTTCAGTAAATGCAGAGCCATTCTCAAAGCCGTTTTCTTTCCGATTCCTGGCAATTTTGAAATTTCCTCTACGGCGTTTTCTATTAGTTTTGATGGATAATTCAAGGTAGGTATGAGCGGTCCGCCGCTGCGGTTATGAGGTATGAGGTTGTAGGTATGAATTATGAGGTCGTAGGTATTATTTATTTAGGAGATAAATATTAAATTTTAGGTTAAATTTCACATCATCTCAAATTAAACTACCTCATACCTACTACCTCATACCTACTACCACATACCTAAAATTAAATCACTTTCGCATCAATTCCTCTGCGACAAATATCATTACGTAGTGGTACAAGTTCTTCAAATGTTCCTTTTTTGACAGAACATTTGCCTTTATAATGAATCAGTAGCGTACATTGTTCGGCTTGTTCGGGTGTGTGTCCGCATACTTCCACAAGCGTATCTATCACAAAATCGAAAGTATTTATTTCATCATTGAAAACCATGAGGTCGTTTTGATCAACGTCAATTACTTCTTCTAATACCTCTACGTCTTCTTCGTATTGTTCAAAAGGTCGCATCTATTTTTGTTCTAAATGTTAGGTTTCTCGTTTTTTCAGTAAGATAATACTGAAATTCCAAAGATTGTGAAAATTATAACTCTTTTATGATAACAAATTTAACAAAAATTCTCAATTTTGGTAAAGAGAATATAATTAACAGTTTATAATTAACAATTAATAGTTGTCAGATTCACATGAAGGCAAGATAATTGGTATATTATAACTTTTAATTTTTAATTTTTAACTATTAATTGAAAACAATGACCACAACCTTAGCTTTCGGTATTTTAGCCGTTTACTTTTTGATGTTAATCATCGTTGCCCATTACACTTCTAAGGGTGCCGACACCAACACTTTTTTTACTGCCAATAAACAATCGCCGTGGTGGTTAGTGGCTATTGGTATGATTGGAACGTCTATTTCGGGCGTTACGTTCATTTCTGTTCCTGGCAAAGTGGGGGTAGATCAACTATCTTATTACCAAATTATTTTGGGTAATTTAGTGGGCTATTTTGTGATTGCCACGGTACTTTTGCCCTTGTATTATCGGCTCAATCTGATTTCTATTTATACCTATTTAGAAAAACGTTTGGGCTTTTGGTCATACAAAACAGGGTCATCATTTTTCCTTTTGGCACGTACATTGGGTTCGGCTGCAAGGTTGTATTTAGCTGTTCGAGTCCTTCAATTAGCGATTTTTAACTCATGGGGAATTCCTTTCTGGGTTGCGGCTTTGGTAACAATTTCTTTGATTTGGGTTTACACTTATCGTGGTGGCGTAAAAACCATCATCGTAACCGATACGCTTCAAACATTCTTCTTACTGACCGCCTTAGTTTTAACTATCATTCTGATTGCCAATAAGTTAGACTTAGGATTGGGTGGATTAATCTCGACCATTCAAGAAAGTAAATATTCTCAAATGTTCTTTTTTGATGATATTTCTTATAAACATCATTTCAGTAAAGATTTTATTTCGGGAATATTTTTAGCAATCGTAATGACAGGACTTGACCAAGATTTGATGCAAAAAAACCTTACCTGCAAAAACATTGGTGAAGCCCAAAAGAATATGTTTTGGTTTTGTTGCACTTTCGCCATTACAACGTTGATGTTTGTATGTTTGGGAGCATTACTGTACATCTACGCAGACAAAACTGGTTTTGCGATTCCTACCGACAAAGACTCATTATATCCAACCTTAGCTCTGAATGGACACTTTGGTACATTAGCCGCCGTAACGTTTTTATTGGGTATTACTGCCGCTACCTACGCCAGTTCAGATTCTGCCCTAACTGCCTTAACCACAGCCTTTTGCATAGATTTTATGCACATCGAAAAATACGAAGAAAAAGAAAAAAGTAAGATTAAACATTACGTCCATCTTGGCTTTTCGGGATTGTTTTTCATCATCATTATGATTTTTCATTTTATCAATAAACAATCAATTATTGATACTGTTTTCAATATTGCAAGCTACACTTACGGACCACTTTTAGGGCTTTTTGCGTTTGGATTATTTACCCAAACGCCTGTAAAAGACAAATTTGTGCCTTTTGTGTGTATCATTGCCCCAATTTTGACCTACATTATTGACATCCATTCAAAGGAATGGTTGAATGGTTATCAATTTGGTTTTGAGAAATTATTGGTGAATGGGGCGATTACTTTTTTGGGCTTGGTTTTGTTGGGGAGGAAAAATTAGAATGAAACAAATCTATCTTCTTAGTGGTCTCGGGGCAGACCATCGAGTATTGCAAGATTTAGATTTTTCTGGATACGAGACTACTTATATCAAATGGATTCAACCACTTGAAAATGAATCAATTGAGAATTATGCAAAACGATTAACAGAGCAAATTAAAACCAAAAATCCAATCATAATTGGGCTATCTTTCGGAGGAATGATGGCGGTTGAGATAGGAAAGTTGATTGAAACAAAAAAGATAATTTTGATCGCATCGGCAAAAACTAAATTTGAAATTCCTTTTTATTATCGTTTTGTAGGACGTTTTGGATTACATAAATTAATGCCAACCAATTTGATGAAACAGCCCAATTTTATCAGTAATTGGTTGTTTGGAATTGAGTCTAAAAAAGATAAAGTATTGTTAGCCAATATTTTACGTGATACAGATTCCATTTTCTTAAAATGGTCAATTGATAAAATTGTGAATTGGCAAAACGTAATTATTCCTCCCAATCTCAAACATATTCACGGAACAGCGGATAGAATTTTGCCTTATAAATTTGTTTCGGCAGACATAAAAATTAATGGAGGAGGACACTTTATGACGACAAATAAGGCGGAAGAATTAAGTCGTGAAATTAGGAAAATACTATGTTTGTAATACGGACAGCCTTGTCCGTAGGCATGGAGATTTAACTACGGACAAGGCTGTCCGTATTACAGAACCAAAATGAAAATAGCTTTCGATGCCAAGCGGGCATTTCATAATAATACAGGCTTAGGAAATTACAGCCGTTTCGTGATTGAGGCGTTGTTGAAATATTTTCCTGAAAATGAATATGTTGCGTATTCTCCCAAATTATCAAATCGTGAAATTGGTCTCGTAGGAAAATCTCCCAAAAATAAATTCCTTTGGCGTAGTTGGTTGATGAAAAACGACTTACAAAAAGACAATATTCAAATTTATCACGGATTAAGTAATGAATTACCCTTCGGAAAAATGCCTTCGGGTATCAAAACTGTTGTTACAATCCACGATTTAATCTTTGAAAGATACCCCAAACTTTATCCATTTTTTGATAGAATAATTTACAAAATAAAATTCAAAAAAGCCTGTCAAAATGCGGATGTAGTGGTGGCTGTCAGTGAACAAACCAAGCGAGATATTGTTGATTTTTACAACATAAATCCTGATAAAATCCATGTCATTTATCAAGATTGTGATGTGGCTTTTCAAGAAAAAAAGTCAGCGGAAGAGATTAAAATCGTTAAAAATAAATATCAAATTTCACGCAAATATATCCTCTCAGTCGGGACAATTATTGAACGAAAAAATCAATTAACCTTAGTAAAAGCCTTTCATAAACTCAATCTGAGCAATTATGAATTAGTTTTAGTGGGTGGAAAGTCAGCCTACCAAAATCAGATTGAGGCGTATATCAAAAAGCATAATTTACTGAATATCAGGATTTTAAATAAAGTACCTTTTCAAGATTTACCCGCTATTTATCAAGGTGCTGAGGTATTTGTTTATCCTTCGGTTTTTGAAGGTTTCGGGATTCCGATTGTGGAAGCCTTACATTCGGGCGTACCTGTGGTTGCGGCTACGGGGTCGTGTTTGGAAGAGGCGGGTGGCGAAGGGGCATTATACGCTAACCCATTGGATTATAATGATTTAGCGGATAAAATTTTACAAATATTAGTGAATAAAGATTTACAAAAACAGTTGATTGAAGCTGGGCAAAAACACGTTAAAAAGTTTTCTGCGGAGAGTATCGCAGGGAGAATGAATGAATTGTATTGTGATTTAATCACGAAAAGGGAGTGGACGATCTTGACGGCTTGCTTCAAATTCAACTAAGAAATCAATTGGGTTTTCGATTCCTCCCCCTGCATCAATAGCACGATGAGCCTTGGCTAATTTAAGAGCATTTTTTTCAGTATCATCAGACACAGGCATAATGATTACTTCCAAATTTTTCTTTTGGTATTCAACAGGAAGTGGAATAGACAGTATTCCATTTACAGGAGTTATAAATTGACGTAAAGCGTTCATTTTTCTACTATTTTTTACAAATATAACCAAACAATCATAGAACTAAAAACACATGGATTTTTTACCAAAAAACATCAACGATTATTCCGAAAATCATACTTCGTCCGAGAGTGATTTATTGACCCGCCTCAACCGTGAAACTCACGCTAAAATCCTGCAAGCCAGAATGTTATCTGGACATTTACAGGGGCGTATCTTAGCCATGTTTTCCCAAATGATGCGTCCTAACCGTATTCTCGAAATCGGAACTTACACGGGATATTCAGCTCTTTGTTTGGCGGAAGGATTAGCTGAAAATGGCAAAATTATCACGATTGATGTCAATGAAGAATTGGAAACTTTCACTCGCAGTTTTTTTAATGAATCAGAATATTCAGCCAAAATTGATTACAGAATTGGTGATGCGAGCGAAATTATCCCAACACTCAACGAGACTTTCGACATCGTTTTTATTGATGCCGACAAAATGAATTACCACAAATATTATGATTTAGTTTTCGATAAAGTCCGTGTCGGCGGATTTATTATTTCGGATAATGTGCTTTGGAGTGGAAAAGTGGCAGAAATTCAAGAAGGTAAAAAGATTGACCGAGATACTCATAACCTCTTGAATTTCAATAAGATGTGCCACGACGACCCACGTACCGAAAATCTGTTAATGCCTATACGTGATGGTTTGATGATTTGTAGGAAAATAGCCCCCTAACCCCCAAAGGGGGAATTTATCCAATCACAATTTTCAACTTTACAATTACCTCTTCACGAGTTAGATTACTTTTGGCACGGCTTTTGTCAAGGTTGATTCAAGAGGGATAAGTATTTGTGTGGAAAATTAAACTCCGCACTCAAAACTCACCACTCGAAATTCACATAATCCATCCAGTAAAATGAAGAATCCGCCAATTATTCATCTTGCTAAGTTACTGTTTATTTTATTTCCATTTTTGACAGTAGCTCAGTCTTATCCCGTACCCGAAAGCATTGAATTTGCGGGGGTCAGTATCAACATTCCCAAAGATGCCCAAAGCATCATTCAGAACGACATCAAAACCCTTTTGAGCAACAGAACCTACCTCAACGCCAAGTTGGACAGGGTTTCTTTGTATTTTCCTATCATCGAAACGACCTTGGCAGCCGAGGGAATTCCTGACGATTTCAAGTATCTTTCTATCCAAGAATCTGGACTATTGGCTGATGCCGTTTCCAAGTCGAATGCCGTGGGTTTTTGGCAATTCAAAAAGGAAACTGCCACTGATTTTGGGCTTCGGGTAGATGAACAAATTGATGAACGCAAGAACATTCATGCTTCCACGAGAGCCGCTTGTTTATATCTGAAACGCAATTATCAAGTCCTAAATAACTGGATTTCGACCCTCAATTCTTATCGTACAGGGTTGAGTAATGTCTATAAATTTATTCCCAAAGAATGGTACGCTTCAAAGGAGATTTCGGTATCATCAAAGACCGATTTTTATGTACTTCGTGCCATAGCTCACAAGATAGTTTTCGAGAAAGAAATCGCAAAATATAAGCCCACAGATATTACTTTTTTTGAATACAATTTCAATGCAGGGAAATCTATCTCATTCATTGCCAAAGAGTTAGTAGTCTCAGAAGATGATATTTGGAAATATAATCGTTGGGTAAATATTCAGGCAGTTCCCGAGGATAAACCTTATACGATGGTGATTGCTTTGTCAGAAAACGAAGTTGAACCAATGAAAGAAAAGGTGCTTTCGATGAATGGAAAGGTGGATATTTTTCAAGAGGATTTGGGCTTTCCTGTGTTGTCAAGAATCACGCCTAAAACTAAGAACAAAAACGTACCGATTTTTTATGACATCAACAACAAAGCGGGTATTCAGGCACAATTGGGCGATGATGTAGAATCCATCTGTGCGAGGGCAGATTTTGACGTACAAGATTTTATCAAATACAATGAATTGGCAGACGGTTTAGACACCAAAATCATGCCAAATGAGGTTTATTATTTGGAGAAAAAAGGTAAAAAAGCTCCCGTTCCTTTTCACACCATCACGAATGCGACAGAGCAAAGCCTCTGGAAAGTATCACAGATGTACGGAATATGTATCGCTAAGTTATTGAAATACAACCGTTTAGATGCTCCACAAAGATTAGTAGATGGTCGGGTATTGTGGTTACAAAAAGTTCGCCCATCAAGTAGTCCCGTGGAAGTGCTAACTGTCCCAAAGTCGTCAGAAAGAAGAGTTACCGAGGTAGTAGCACAAACGACTAAGAATATTCCACAACAAACAGAAGGCGTAAAAGTCGTAGATTTGACCTTGACAGAAGCCTCAAAAGAAGTAATATCAACGCCGGAAGTTAGAGAAGAAATTATTACACAATTAACTGACAATGAGGAATTTAAGCCAAATATTCCTGTACAGATTCATCAAGTAAAAGACTATACACACACCGTAACGAATGGTGAAAATTTTTACAGCATTGCCCGTCGTTATAATATTTCTGTGAGTGATTTATGGACTTGGAATAAAATGACGAAGGATGTAAAATTGGGAGTCGGCAAGAAATTATTGATAAAGTTTGGGCATTATTATGAGCCGAATGCTACGGCTTTGGCTCAAGGGAATAAGTAGAGAAAATCCTTTTGGATACAAAAAAATTGGAATTATACATTTTGAGTCGCAAGAACCCTCCCAAGGGTTCCAAACCCTTGGGAGGGTTAATTCACGATAAAAAACGGCTCTGCGACTTAATCTTTATAATTCTGTAAAAAATAGAGTTTGATTAATTGATTTTCAATTAGTTAAACTCTATTTTTTCATAAGCTATTCTTTCTAATCCAACAACCTCATCTCCAATATCTCTTTAAATTTACGAAGAATCGCCACAATTTGAAGAAGTTGGTCTTTTTCAGTAGCATCATACGATTTTGACATACAATAAGTTTTGTTTTCCATCACAAAAAACTCCCAATATTTTCCTGTAATCGTGCATCCGTACAAGGGTTTTTTATGACCATTTTTTTCTTGGGCAATCAAAAACGATTCTAATAATTGTCCTACGGGGTCGCCATTAGGGTCTCTGTGTTTCTTCCATTCTTGAAAATGAAAATAGGGCATATCGGGTAAATCTAATATACCTTTTGCCACCATAAAATCCGTTTTTAATTTCAAAGAATGCCCTTCTACCGTTGCCTCAATAGTTGTTTCTAAATAAGTGCTATACAAATCACTATCATCTAAAAGTGCTAATTCTAAGATAAAAGCAATAAATTTCATCTTCAATTCTTCCTCTTGCCAACCATCAATTTTCTTTTTTGCTCTTTTATGAACTCTATCAAACAATACTTGTTCATCGCTGGCGAGAGTAGTCGTACAATCAAGCCACTCTTCCATCAGAGGCGTATAATATTCGTTGATTCGCTCTAAACCGAACATTCCGATTAATTCGGCTTCGCTGTATTGTTTTACCGGGCGGCGTACCGCTTTTTTTGTCATAACCATACGTATTTCAACAAAAATACGAAAATTATTGAAAACATTTGCAAAACCGCCAAATGTCATATACATTTATGCCATAATGTAAAAATGCAGTTCAATGAAACAAACACTTGTATTAAATCGTCTTCAAAATCCATTGGATTTAATCGAACTTTCTCGGAAAGGATTGAGCCGTGCTGCCGTTGATTTGGTGGCAAAAAGAATTGGCTTAACTGACCGTGAAATGGCTCGAATATTAAATATCTCAGAAAGAACTTTTTATCGTTATTCTCCTGATACACAATTAGATACCTCATCAACAGAACGTCTTTTAAAGCTCATGTTATTATACCAACACGGCGAAGAGGTATTCTCAAATCTTGAAGATTTTAAACCTTGGATGCGTCAGCCGATGCGGGTATTTGGGGATAAATCTGCCTTGGATTTGTTGGATACTATCACGGGCTTTGAGTGGGTGGATAATGTTTTGAGTAGAATCGAATTTGGGACGTATTCGTAATTTAATTGTTGAATTACTGAGTTGTTGAATTGTTGAAACTTTCACTTTAATTTCTATGATTCAACATATTTCGACAATTCAATAAATCACATTTCAACAATTAACAAATGAAACTGTATCGCCTTCAATCGGCACGTTATGGCTTACCCAAGGATTTTTTGTCGGGCAAAGGGGCTGAACTCACTGGCGGACGTTGGAATTCTGTGGGTGTGCCTGTGGTCTATACTTCTCTGACGGTAGAATTGGCTTGTTTGGAATATTTGGTTCACTACTTTGAGGGCTTTCCCAATAGCAAATTACCTGATATGTTGGTAGCTACGATTGAGATTCCTGATAATCAAATTTTGACGATTGAGCCTGAAATGTTGCCTAAAAAATGGCGAGACGTTCCCGCCCCAAAAACATTACAATCCGTTAGTAATCAATGGATTAAGAACGAAAAATATGCAGCTTTGCAAGTTCCTTCTGCCGTACATTCCGCCCAAACGGATATGTCTTATAATGTGCTATTGAACCCCAAACACGACCTAATTCAAGACGAAATCATCACAAAAATTGAGCCTTTTTATTTCGATAACCGTTTCCGAAAACCTCAGATTCAGGGTAATCAAATGAATGATTTGATTGAAGATATTTTGGGGAAAATGTAGAGGGAATCATTTCAATAACACCAAAAAAGCCCAAACCACCAAGTCTGAGCTTTTTAAATATCAGCTTTCCGAACTGGAAAGTTCGACTTACAAATCCTACAAATTATAATGCGAACGAATCACACCTTTATATCCATGTTGTC
>JAYUOX010000454.1:0-21548 GCA_043760595.1 Cytophagales bacterium | reverse complement strand
GCTTTTAAAGACCGTTTGGATTCTTGTTACCAAGAAATCACAAACGATGAGCAAGCATCTTTAAAACCTAAAATTGCGGTTAAAGAAGAACACAAATTTACGGGTTTCGATGGATATTTGAAGGCAATGGCATTGGCAGATGTTGTGATTCTGACGACTCCTCCTGGTTTTCGTCCAATGCACTTTGAGGCAGCGGTGAATGCAGGAAAGCATATTTTTATGGAAAAACCATGTGCGACTGACCCCGCAGGAGTGCAACGAGTATTGGCAGCGGCAAAAATTGCCAAGGATAAGAAGTTGAATGTGGTAGTAGGTTTGCAGAGACATTATCAAACTTCTTATCGTGAGTTAATGAAAAGATTGCAAGATGGTATGGTGGGTGATATTGTGTCGGCTTCGGCTTGGTGGAATAATGATGGTGTTTGGACAATGCCACGCAAACCTGGACAAACTGAAATGGAATATCAGATGCGAAATTGGTATTATTTCAACTGGATTTGTGGCGACCATA
Source organism: Cytophagales bacterium (assembly GCA_043760595.1). Lineage (GTDB taxonomy): Bacteria > Bacteroidota > Bacteroidia > Cytophagales > Spirosomataceae > Arcicella. The sequence goes on along the minus strand of JAYUOX010000454.1, from coordinate 21,037 downwards.
TTAACGAACAACACATTCATAATATTGACGTAATCAATTGGGCAAAAGGCGGTTATCCCGTAAAAGCTCGTGGTACGGGTGGACGTGAAACTCGTATTGGTAAAGACACAGGTGAAATTTTTGACCATCATATCGTAGAGTTTGAATATGCCGATGGAACGATTCTGAATTCGCAATGTCGCCACCAAAAAGGCACTTGGGCGAAGGTGGACGAAATGGTGATTGGCACGAAAGGAAAGATTATGTTTGATGCCGCCAAAATCACGGATTATAAAGGAAAGCCTTTGTATTCATTCGATAAGAAATTAGAAAATCAGCCATATCAAACTGAACACGATGAATTATTTGCGGCAATTGCCAAAGGAGAATATAAATTTGCCGATGCTGAAAACGGTGCAAAATCGAAGTCATCGTTGATTTTGTCCAGAATACGTTGCCATTCTGCCCAAAATCAACGATGACTTCGATTTTGGGCAGAATGGCAACGTATTCTGGACAAATAATTGATTGGGATAAAGCCATAAATTCAGGCATCAGCATTGCTCCAAAAACTTTTGCCTGGGATGCAGATATGCCTTTGAAACCAGATGCTAACGGAAATTATCCAACGGCAATTCCTGGGAAGACGAAGTATTTTGGTTGATATTTGGGGATTGGGTAATTAAGGATTGGGTAATTTGGGATTAGGAAATGGAATTTACAGTTCATTTCTAAATTCTTGATTACCCAATTTTCAATTATAGAGTGCGACATAACTTGTTAGAATTAGATTTGCCAACTTTTTTGAAAGTTGGCAAATCTGGGGACTTTTACACTTTTATAAATTCTAATATGTTCTGTCGTTCTCTATAATCGAATCCCTAATCACCAAATCCCTAATTACCTAATTCCCATTTCTTCTTTTCCATTGAGCAAAATGTCATTAAAAATCATACATTTCGCTCGAACACTTGCTTACTTCGAGCGAAATGTCATTAAAAATCATACATTTCGCTCGAAGTCCTAAATTCTTATTAAAAAAGACAATAACATTATCTTTGAAAAAATAAAATAATGCTCTTTGTTACTCTTATTACCTAATTTCTACTTATCAATTTTCCCCTCAACAACCGCTTGAATCTCAACCGAAACATTCGATAAAAAATCATAACCCGTCAATCTTTCCAATTCATCCACTGACACTCGATAATTCTTCCAACTGTTCGCTCCTACGCTATTTTCATTTGGAATATTTACCGCAATAATCTTAGTATTTTCATTGATTCTTAACACATCATTTTGACCAATTGGAAGCACTACAATAATCTTCCAAAGAAATGCTGGGACAGTAATGTTGTTATTTTTACCAATTGTTTTTGTAAATCCAGTTGTTCCGCTTCCCCCCTCTCCTATCGTCCCTGCGATGATGTAAACTTCGTTGCCTTGTTCAGTTAAAAGCCTTTCGTATTCCTCCAAGTTTTTCCAAATATTCTGATTATGTTCGGGGGCTTGGGGAGTCATATTGGTCATAAAAAATGTCTCCTGATTTTCCTCAATTGTAGCATCTCTATCACTGGAAGGGCATAAATGACCTCTATCAAAACCAGAACGGGCATAATCGGAAGGCGTAACTTCATACCAACCTTGTGGCAAATTTGAATCTGGTTTAAAGTCATTTTGACGAGGCGTATCGCCTTGCCAAGCCGTACTTAAATGCCACGAAACCCAGTTGGCAGTTCCTTTATTTTTGTTGTAAGAAAGCGTAAAAGCATTTTTTACCATCAAATAATTATCGGAATATGAGGTATTCGTAACGGCATTTGACGGATTTCCCAAAGCCAAATTCTCATCACGAGTAGGTTTGGTTGAACCATTTGGAATTGGTGTAGAAGTAGAACCGCTTGACCCATAAGTCATTACGATAATATCATCAATATTCAAACGATTGGCAGTACCGTCCGTTTTACGAATTTCAAAGCGAGCCGATTGTTGAAGATTGACATTAAACAAAGCATCTCGAAGCGATTTATCCGTTGCTGTGATGGTCGAACCAACTTTATTCCAAGTCGTTCCGCTGTTGGTTGAAGCCCATAATTCAAAGGCACTTTCTTTGTCTAATTGATAGACTCCATATTTCAATCGTACTTGCTGAATACCCGATGGAATATCAAAATTCATCCTCAAAATAGCCGTTTCCTTCATTCTGACAGATTTCACACCACCTTTTTGGTCGTTGTCGGCACTTCCCATCATGGCATTTTCAAGATACCATTGTCCCGACGAAACGGTGATATTTCCCCCTTCGTAACGACTCTTGGAGGCATCATCAAAACCTTCTGGGAAATTAGCGGCTACTTTGGTTTGTACGCTTGGTGGCGTGGGCGTTGTCCGAGGAGGCGTATTGGTGGATGGTACATATACGCTTACACATGAGGACAACGTAAGCGAGATGAGGAGGATTTGGGTTAGTTTTTTTAGCATGGGATTGGGAAACATAAATGTTGTGCAAATGTAGTAGTTCTATCCTGATAAAAGCTCTCCAAAGGCTGGGGGTATAAAAATATTACCTTTTTTACCACTCTTACAAACTTCTCACCTTTTGTAAAACTATATTCTTCATAAAAGAGGATGATTAATTATCTTTGAATGAAAAAATCTAAAACCCCACATGATATGATTATCACATTCATCATTGGCTTCATACTTATCTTAATTATTTTTGGTTACAACTCGCTCGTGGGCAAACAAAACCAAGTAGATAATGCCTTTGCATCGTTGGATGCTATGCTCAAAAAACGCTTTGATTTGATTCCTAATCTTGTGGCAACTGCCAAAAATTATGCTCAATATGAACAATCGACCCTAAACGGCTTAGTTGAATTACGTTCCAAAGCCATCAACGGTCAACTGTCTAATAATCAGACAGTTGAACTTGATAATAGTCTTACCCAGGCGGCTCATAATTTGGTAGTTCTTTCTGAAAATCACCCAGAATTACGGGCTTCCGAAAATTATAATCAACTTCAACGGGCATTGAACGAAACCGAAGAGCAAATCTCTGCTGCAAGACGTAACTACAATGCCAGCGTAACCGATTATAACAATTCAGTGCAACAAGTTCCGACCAATATTATTTCCAGTCTGTTCGTTTTTCCAAAGCGTTCATTACTCACCACGCCCGAATCTCAGCGAGAAAATGTGGATGTTAACCAACTTTTTAAGTCATAATTAATAAGGTGTTAGGATTTAGGTGTTGGGTATTAGTGAAATAATCGATTGATTATCAAATATTTACATGAAAATTATACTGTGTTTAACCGAGGCTACTTAATGGAAAATGACCCTGTGAAACCTTTATTGGAATCTCATTTTATTCCTATTTTAGAAACCTTAGAGCGAGAACGAAAAACAATCATTGACCGTAATTATACCCTCATGTGTGTTGCTGTGGGCATTATGGCGGTGGGTGTGATGTTTACTTTTGAGGTTAAAATGGAGTTTCCTTTTTATCTTGCTTTGGGATTAAGTGTTGCTTTTGGTCTAATCTTTTATTTTGCTCTCGCTGATAAAGGTGCTGATGCTTGGAAGATAGATTATGAGAAAAAAGTAGTGAGTACCATCGTAAAAATAGCATTCGGAGACAGTGGTGATTATGCTCCTGACTACGGACACAGTGAAGCTGAGTTCAACAACACTCAACTATTTGATACTGAACCTAATATCTATTATTCAGAAGATTTGATAAGGGGAAAAATCGATAAAACCACCTTATATTTTTCAGAGGTTTTGGCTCAGAAAGAAACTAAAAACAGTAAAAATAATACTACTAAGACCATCTTTGAAGGGATTTTATTTACGGCAGATTTCAACAAACATTTCAAAGAAAAAACAATCGTCAGAAGGTATGATTTTTTAGATTTTTTTTCACAGAAAAGTATAGAATTAGAGAATACCGATTTCAACGAATTATTTGTAGTTCACGCCGATGACCCCATCGAAGCCCGCTACATCCTCACGCCCTCCATGATGGAAAAAATCTTACTCCTCAACAAAAAATGGAAAGGAGGTTTGGGTTTTAGTTTTATCAATTCTCAATTGACTATTGCTATTCCGATGAGTCATAATTTCTTTGAAATATCCGTTTGGCGTAAAATTGATGTAAAAAATCATTGGATAGAAGATTGGACAATTGTATCAGATCTCATCAAAATTGTTTCTGATTTAGACCTTAATACTCGTATTTGGACGAAGGAGTAATTCGCAAAAAATCCCCTCAAAACAATCTCTAAGGGGCTTTTTTATTCCAAAAAATACTACAAACTCAACTTCTTAACCTCCTTCACGGCAAAGTCGGCGGCTCGGGCGGTGAGTGCCATGTAGGTTAAAGATGGGTTCACGCATGAGGCGGAGGTCATGCAGGCTCCGTCGGTCATGAATACGTTTTTCACGGCGTGTACTTGGTTGTGGGCATTCAAAACTGAGGTCTTTGGGTCTCGTCCCATGCGGGCAGTTCCCATTTCGTGAATTGCCATGCCTAAATACGAACCGTTGTCATATCCTTTCACATTTTTCACGCCCGAAGATTCCAACATTTCTTTGGCATCGTTCATCATGTCCACCCGCATTTTCTTTTCGTTTTCTTTCAATTCTGCATCAAAAACCACCAAGGGCATTCCCCATTTGTCTTTCTCGGTTTTGTGGAGATACATTTGGTTTTCGTAGTAAGGCAACGTCTCGCCAAAACCACCCAATCCCATCGTCCAATTACCTGGTTTGGTTACTTCATTTTTATAATCTACCCCAAAAGTTAATTCAGCCACATTGCGTTGCCAACCCTGCCGACTTCCTCCGCCTTGATAGCCAAATCCACGCAAATAATCACGTTTATCAATGCCAATATTTCTGTAACGGGGAACATAAATACCATTCGCACGTCGTCCTGAGTAGTATTTATCCAAATCTCCTTCCCAAACGCCCGACGCTCCCGTGCGGAAATGATGATCCATCAAATTATGCCCTAATTGCTCAGAATCATTGCCTAATCCATTCGGAAAACGGCTCGAAACGGAGTTCAACATCAAAGCCGTTGAACCTATTGTACTTCCACAAACAAAGATGATTTTGGCAAAATATTCACGGTCTTGCATTGTTACGGCATCCCGTACTCTTACGCCCGTAGCCCGCTGTTTTTTCTCATCATACATAATTTCCGTTACTACCGAATCAGGTCTGAGCGTCAATCTACCCGTTTTTGAGGCATACGGCAACGTACAAGATTGCGTACTGAAATATGCCCCATACGGACAACCAAGCGAACATTTATTACGATACTGGCAAGCTCCACGTCCTATATCAGTCTGTGCTTTTTGAGCCGCTGAAAGATTAGCTACTCTTCCCATCGTCATGTTTCTGCCTGGAAAATTCTTTTCAATTCTTTGCTTCACTTCCTTTTCCACACAAAACATTTCCATGACTGGCAAAAACTCACCGTCTGGCAATTGAGCTAATCCCAATTTTTCACCCGAAATTCCCGCAATTTTCTCTACGTAAGAATACCACGGAGCAATGTCTTTATAACGAATGGGCCAATCGGTAGCAATCCCGTCTTTGGCATTGGCTTCAAAATCAATATCACTCAAACGATACGACTGTCTTCCCCACATAATGGATTTTCCGCCCACAATATTTGGGCGATACCAGTCGAAGCGTTTTTCTTCTTTATATAACGAGTCAGAATCGTTCATCCAGTATTTTTCCGTCATTTCATTATACGGATAATCACGGGCTAATTTTGGATGGGATTCTTTTTGCTCAATCGTCAAACGACCGTTGTATTTGGTTTCCCAAGGGTCTTTCATGGCGTTTTCATAGCCCGAAATGTGGTCGAGTTGCTTGCCCTTTTCAAGCATCAAAACTCGTAAACCCTTTTCAGTCAGTTCTTTGGCAGCAAAACCGCCTGATATTCCCGAGCCAATCACGATGGCATCGTAGGTCATTGCCTTTACGGCATCAATGTTTAGATTCATTATTTTGATTTCGGATTTTCGATTTTTGATTGCGGATTTATTTAGTTGCCTTGTTTTTATTTTCCTTCGCCGTTTTCCCTGATGCAGTAAAAATTGCCACTAATTCATCCGTTTCTTTAATTAAATCTTGCAAAAGGTTTTCTTTAACTAATCCAGACTCTACTAATAATTCAAGCCAAAACAATGTTTCATCTGCTTCTTCCTCAACAATGCCCATTTTAGAAATAAAATCAGCCTGAGACCTTGCTCGACATGACGCTCTATAATTGGCAGCAACAGAAGTTCCAGACCTAAGAATTTGTTTAGCGATGACATTTCCAGCATTATTTTTAGGAATATTATCAGCCAATTTGATAATTCTCAAAGCAAATTGTTTGGTTCTTTTCTTCAATATCTCTTTCATACAGATTTCAAATTGTGGTTAAATTTTGATTTAGATTCTTCTTTATTGTTGATTTACAAATCTTAGATTACGGTTTTAATCGAATAGCTTTAAATCCGAAATCCAAAATCCGCAATCAAAGTAAATCCGCAATCGAAAATCACAAATCCGAAATCCTACAACGCCCACGCTTTTTGATTAGGTTTCAACGGAATACAGCCCTCAAATTTCCCTGGAATTGGTAAATATTCTAAGGCTTTTGTAGCTCCAATTTCGGAAGTAAAATATCCCGTAACGGTTAATTCCTTCATTCTTTGGAAGAAAGGTTTGTCATTAACGGTTGATAATTTGACCATTTCGTTCTTTTGAGCGAGGTCTAATCCAACAAAACTTTTTCCAAATTTCGCTTGACTATCAACATCTAATTTTGCCAATCCCAAATAAAATTTCTCTTGATCTTCCTTTTTGTAACAATCACGCATTACTCGCACAATGAATTTCTCTGCACCAGCGGCTTTTGCTCCTGGGGAGTCGGTTGTAGGAATAATAATGTCGGCAACTTCTGCCAAAAAGGCTTCTTGTTCAGCGGAGACGATGATGCTTTCACCTGTGTTGGTAATTTGTCCCATCACACCCGCCATCAAAGGGGCTGCGAGGACTCCGCCCATCATGAGGGCTACTCGTTGTACGGCTTCTCTACGATTCATATTGTTTAGTTGAATTATTGGTGATTGGTCGGGCAGCGTACCGCTATTGGTAATTAGTAAAATTATATATCCATAACCTACTCATTATCAATAATTTACAATATTTTTACGCTTAATAGGAAATCCCATTTTAATACTCAAAAGTAAGTTAAATTTTTGGTAAATTAACGTGGACCAACAAGGTTTTAGATAAAATCTTGACTGAATTATATCCTTTAATTTATCTTTGCGTATGTTTGGTTGAACGAAGAAGTCAAAACTGATTACTGATAACCAATTACCAATCACTAAACAAAGTCCCCATGAAAAAAAAACTACTGATTTTAGCCCTTTTATTTGTAACCATCACCCCTAATTTTGCCCAAAGAAAAGGTTACGTTCCAACTCAATCCGATACCCTAAATAGTATCAATTCTTTTGTCTTGGCGATGATGGCAGAATGGAAAATTCCAGCCACTTCCATTACGATTGTGAAGGATGGAAAGCCCTATTATACTTCGGCTTATGGACTGAAAAATACTGCTAAAAATCTACCTGCTACCATCAATACTTTGTTCCCGATTGCTTCGTGTTCAAAGTCATTCACGGCGGTGGCTTTAGGGATTTTGGTGGATGAAGGAAAGTTGGACTGGAACAAGCCCGTCAAAGAGTATATGCCTGATTTTCAGATGTTTGACGAAGTAGTAACCAACACCATAACGGCTCGAGACATTCTTTCGCATCGCACGGGACTACCTCGCCACGACTACGTTTGGCTGTTCAATAACAATGACCGTGAGAGTATTTTTAAGAATATGAAATACCTAAAACCGTCCAAAACTTTATACGCTCAGTATCAATACAGCAACCTCATGTACAACGTGGCGGGCGTGTTGGTGGAACGCCTTTCGGGCAAGACTTGGGAGCGTTTTGTGAAGGAAAAAATACTTGTTCCGTTGGAGATGAAAAGTACCGTTTTGACTTATCCAGAGATGTTCAGAAATCCAGATTATGCAATGGCATACAAGACGGAAAAAGACCAAACCGTTGAAAATGGTTTTGGTAGTAATGTTGATGCAATTGGAGCGGCGGGTTCAGTAAAAACCAATGCCGTGGACATGACCAACTGGCTTTTGATGCAATTACAAAACGGAAAATTTAATGGGAAACAGATTATTTCAGAAAAGAATCTCAAAGAAAACCACACGCCGATTCAGGTAGTTCACCCAGCCGAGGCAAAATATCCAGAATTGGGGTTTTCGTCCTACGGAATGGGTTGGAATATGAACGTTTACAGAGGTAATCAACGCCGTCAGCACAATGGTTCGATTGATGGTTTTCGTTCACAAATGACGGTTTTTCCGAATAATAATTTGGGGATTTTTGTAACGACCAATATGTCCACTGTTGATTATAGTTTTGTGAATATTATTACCAATTATATTTCGGATAACTTACTGAATATGAACCAGATAGACTGGAATAGTCGTTACCAAAAAGAGGTAAATGATAATAAATTTGAGGAAGAAAAAAAGAAAAAAGAACACGATGCAAGCCGTAAAATGGGGGCAATGATGTCGCACCCGATTGACTACTATGCGGGGGTATATGAACATCCTGCCTACGGGACATTACAGGTTTTCAAAACTGACCGTGGACTTCGAGCGGTATTTCGCAATAAGCAAACAGAATTAACCCATTTTCATTATGATTTTTTTGAAGGAAATGATTTTTTGGAGGGCGTAACATTCAATTTCCCAACGAATATGAAGGGAGATATTGATAAGATTGTGGCAACTTTTCCGAATGCGGGAGAGGTAGAATTTAGGAGGAAATAAGAAATTCATAAAGCTCCATTTTTTTAATAACTTCGTAGAAAATTCACCCCACCGAAACCCCATTCCATGAGTATTCTCAAAAAATTAGCTGGCGAAACCGCTTCGTATGGAGTTAGTACCATTCTTGGGCGTTCTTTGAATTTCCTTTTGGTCTTTATTCACACGGCGGCTTTTATGCCTGGCGACTTAGGAATCAACGTAAAATTATACAGTTACGTAGCCCTTGCCAACATCGTTTATACTTACGGAATGGAAACGGCTTTCTTCCGTTTTGCCCCTGATGATAAAACAAAATATTACAATATTATCCAATCTGCCATCATTGTTAGCAGTATATTTTTCTCTGGAATTCTTATCGTTTTTTCCTCTCCTATTATTGCATATTTAGGATATGAAGGCAAGGAAATATTTTTGATTTGGCTCGCTTTAATCATTGCCATTGATGCTATTACAGCCATTCCTTTTGCCCGATTGAGATTAGAAAAAAAGACTAAACGTTTTGTTAAAGCCAAGATTATCAATATCTTAGTCAATATTGCCTTAAATATATTTTTCCTTTTAGTCTTAAAGAAAATTGCTGACGGACATTATCTGACATCGCTACAACCCTTAGCCACAAAATTGTATAATCCCAAGATTGGGGCGGGGTATATTTTCTTAGCAAATCTCATTGCCAACGCTACGTTTTTCTATTTTCTCCGTCCCGAATTTCGGGATTTCAAATTTCAGTTTGATAAAAAAGAATTCCAAAAATTATGGGTGTATGCCTACCCCATTATGATTATGTTGGTGGCGAGTACCTTCAACTTGGTCTTTGACAGAATTTTATTAGAACGCCTTTTACCCGAAGATTTCTACCCGAATCGTACTCCGCAAGAGGCTCTCGGAATCTATGGAAATGTCTATAAATTATCTATTTTTATGTCTCTGGCTACCCAAGCATTTCGTTACGCTGCCGAACCTTTTTTTCTCTCCAAAACAGGCGATAAAAACTCTCCCGAAGTATTAGCGGATATTACCAAATGGTTTCTGATAACGTGCATTTTCATTTGGATAGGCGTTTGTTTGAATCTCGACTGGTTAAAAATCTTATTCCTTCGTAAAAGAATTTATTGGGAAGGTATCATGGTAGTCCCTGTGTTGTTATTAGCTAATTTATTTTTGGGGATTTATTACAATATATCCGTTTGGTTTAAACTCAACAACAAAACCTATTTCGGAACGCTCATTACTTTTATTGGTTTGGCAATCACGATTATTGCCAATGTTATCCTCATCCCACGCATGGGCTACATGGGTTGTGCGATTGCTTTTTTGATTTCGTGTTTTGTTATGACCGCCCTTTGTTACGTACTTGGGCAACGGCACTATCCCGTTCCATACAAAATTGAGTCGGCATTGGGCTATATCATTTCGGCAGGGTTATTGATTTATTGTGTTATGCAGATTGAGTTTTATAACCTCTGGTTGTCAATACCGTATCATCTCGTTTTGTTACTTTTATACACGGCGGGTGTTGTGATTGTTGAGCGAAAGACCATTATTCCATTGAAAATCAGAGATAAATACAAAATATTGAGGTGAAATGTCAATTTTTTTCACCAAATTTGGGGGTAGTTATTAGTTATTGGTTACTGGTTATTAGTTATTTGTCCAATTTTATGGATTTTTAATGCTTACCCCGTACAGTTTTATAGAATGTTTATAGATGGAAAATACTATTGACCAACAGCGGTACGCCGCCCGACCAATAACCAGTAATTAAAAAAATGGCTGATTCTAAGACATTCAATCAATTTAGTACCTTAGAGCGTAAACTACAAGGCTTGATAGACCATTATACAGCCTTGAAAGGGGAGTTGGAAGAGACTAAAAACGAAAACGAAAACCTAAGACAAAGCCTTTATGATAGTCAAAAAGAAAATCAAGAATTACAGAAAAATTTAAACCAAGAACGAAAAAACTTTAAAAAATCAGATAAATTCACTAAGATTGCAGTAAACAACCTAAAAAGTACAGGCAACCCTGTCGATTTGAAAGAAAAACTTGACGAATATATTTTAGAAATAGAAAAATGTATTAATCAACTCAGTAATTAAGATTAAAAAAATGGACAAAAAAATACCTTGTAATGTCATCGTTGGAACGGAAGCGTTCAGCTTGAATGTCGATAAATCAGAGGAAGAAATTGTCCGTAAAGCAGCTAAGTTGATTAATGAAAAAATCCAGCATTATCGTGCCACCGCCAATATCACAAGTACCCAACGACTACTGGCACTATCAGCACTGGATTTTGTGATGAGTAACCTAAAATTTGACTTAGAACACGAAACCCTCCAAGACTCCATCTCCGAGAAAGTTTCCGCCTTAGAAAAAATATTAGATTCCGTTACACCATAATTTTCTGATTCGTCATACCCAATAAATCGTAGATTAGATATACATTTTAAATAATAAAATCCTTACTTCAAAAAATTTAAAACTGTCTGTTAAATCATAAAAGCGATTCTATTTTTAAGGAAAAACATAAGCTAAGTAAATACATAAATAAATGTAATTACTTCTTTTAAAACAATTAATATTTGAATGTCATTGTTGAAATTTTAAATCATAAACCATTGATTACCAATGAATTAATTTTCAAATTACCGAACTTTCAAATTAAATAATTGTATATTCTTCCCATAAAAAGCCCTTCTTTCACTCGCCAGCTGTCTGTTTTAGTACCCTTTTTTCACTGGATTTTCTTTGGATTGCGTCAATTACACACGCACGAAGAAATCAACTAAAACGATATAAAATTATGTTAACTCCCATCATTGCCGCAGTAGTTTCACTCATAGCGGGTCTATTCGTAGGTAAAGCTGTATTTGCAAAAGAAACTAAAAAAATAGAGGAAGAAGCCACCGCCAAAGCCACTGACATTTTGAAAACTGCCGAACTACAGGCAGAAAATATCAAAAAGGACAGAGTGCTTGAAGCCAAAGAGAAATTCTTGAAATTACGTTCAGAATTTGAGGATGATACCAATAGAAAGAAGCAAATTTTGGTTCAAAACGAACAAAAACTGAAAGAACGTGAGCGTACTATTCAACAATCACTGGATGATGCAAAGAAAACAACTGAACAAGCAAGAGTATCAGTAGAGCAAGCCAAAAAAATGGAAGCTGATGTACTGTCGCAACGTCAGTCATTGACCTCCAAAGAAGATAATCTTCGTAAAAAAACCGAAGAAGCCGAAAAGAGACAAGCCGAAGCTGATGAAATGTTTAACTCGCAAGTAGCTCAGTTAGAGAAGATTGCGGGTTTGACAGCCGCCGAAGCAAAACAGCAATTGATACAGGCGATGACCGCCGAAGCTGAAACGAAGGCTTCGTCAATGATAAAAACAGCTATCGAAGAAGCCAAATTAACGGCTACCAAAGAAGCAAAAAAGGTCGTCATTGAAACCATCCAAAGAACAGCCGCCGAAAATGCTATTGAGAACTGTGTGTCGGTTTTCAACATTGAATCAGACGATGTGAAGGGAAAAATTATTGGTCGTGAAGGTCGTAATATTCGTGCCTTAGAAGCAGCTACGGGCGTAGAATTTATCGTGGACGATACCCCAGAAGCAATTATTATTTCGGGTTTTGACCCTGTTCGCCGTGAAATTGCCCGTTTGTCGCTTCATCGTTTAGTACAAGATGGACGTATTCACCCCGCTCGTATCGAAGAAATTGTAGCTAAAACCAAAAAGAACATTGAAGATGAAATCGTTGAAATTGGCGAGCGTACCGTCATTGATTTAGGCATTCACGGATTGCACCCTGAACTAATCAGAATGGTAGGTAGAATGCGTTTCCGTTCATCTTACGGACAAAATCTATTGCAACACTCACGTGAAGTAGCCAAACTTTGTGCTACAATGGCGGCAGAATTAGGATTGAACGCCAAGGCGGCAAAACGGGCAGGTTTGCTCCACGATATTGGAAAAGTTTGGCACGAAGAAGCAGAATTGCCTCACGCATTATTGGGTATGCAATTGGCTGAAAAATATAAAGAAAACGCTGAGATTTGTAATGCCATCGGAGCTCACCACGACGAGATAGAAATGACTTCGATGATTTCGCCTATTATTCAGGTTTGTGATGCTATTTCGGGTTCACGCCCAGGAGCAAGACGTGAAATGATGGAGTCGTACATGAGACGTTTGAAGGAGTTGGAAGAATTGGCAGTGAGTTTTCAAGGCGTTCAGAAATGTTATGCCATCCAAGCGGGACGTGAATTGCGGGTTTTGGTGGATGCAGAAAACGTTACGGACGAAAAAGCAAGTTCATTATCGTTTGATATTTCTCAGAAAATCGAAAAAGAAATGCAGTACCCAGGGCAAATCAAAGTAACGGTAATTCGTGAAATGAGAGCGGTGAATTATGCGAAGTAGGTTTTCTTGTAAAGTGTAAAAAGTGCTGTCTGTCATTGCGAGTGAAACGAAGCAATCTGTTCGATTGAAGAAGAAAAATTTGAGCTTATAGTGTTTGAAAAACTTTATTCTGTCTGAATCAGGATTTACAAGATTTTAGGATTTTTAGGATGAAAATCAAGTAAATCTTAAAATCCTTAAATCCTGATTCAGACAAATTATTGTTTTTTGAACAATAGTTTATACCTCGTAAGCTAACAGATTGCTTCACGTTGTTCGCAATGACAAAGCTCATAGATTTAAAAAAAGGCTTCTGAATTGATTTCAGAAGCCTTTTTTTAATCTCTCTTGAACGAAGTTTTCCAAAATTATACGTTAAGTCAATCATTCATTGGCGAACAAATCTCAATCAAAAAACCATCAATATCACGTACATATGCTACAGTCTGTCCCCACGGTTTTTGTTTGGGGTTTTCCGTAATGATTGCCCCTGCTTTCACGGCTTTTTGGATAGTTCCTTCTACATTATCTGTTACAAAACCTATCTCAATTCCAAAGGGTTTTATCGATAAATCACTCTCTATGAAACCATTTTTTAAGTTGGAGTTTGCCAAGGTTTTTGAGGCGAAAGAGAGCGTGGTTTCACCCACATTAAGTTCGCCATAATCATTATCTGGCGTGATGAATTTTCTTTCAAAACCAAAGGCATTTTCATAAAACTCAACGGATTTGCTTACATCCGAAACGTATAGGATTGTGTAGGCAAATTTTATCATTTTTTGATTGATTATTTTATTCTAAAAATTAAATGTCGAAATTAACTCATATATACTATTCCTAAAAATAATGAATTTAAAGATATAGGTAAAATTTAAATCATAGATAAGATACCGTTTAATAAATAATACAAGTTAAATTTTGTGATTCTATTTTTTTTTTTTTTACGTTTACATCGAAATATGACTCATTAAATTTGTTCATTCATCACGAATACAAAACATTTATTTAAAACATAAATTTTACTTAATAAAAAAAGTCGCCCCAAAAGCCTGAAGAACATTAGGAGACGACTTGAATCTGACATTATTTATTCAAACAATTTAAATTCAAATCAAAGTTGTGAAAAAGATTATTTTTCTCCAAATCCGAAAGCCCATTCAAATGGTAATAAGTATCCGTTCATATTTTTATTTTAACCCTTTAACAATACACAGCAATGAATAGAACTGGTTTTTTGAGAGCTTTAACTTTAACAACGCTCGGGGGCTTAACTTATTCATGTAAAGAATATGATAGTCTTGATTTAGGGGATATGTCTAATTTGAATCTTAATTTAGGAAATCCCAAAGAAGAATTGATAGCCTTTTACCAAAAATTTAAGCAATTATCTGTAAACACAAAATCACGTGGTAGTATTAACGAAGAAACGGATATTGAAAGAATTATTCTGGATAAATTAGAGAAAACAGATAGCGGAGCATTTAAACATTTTAGTAAAGCGTTTGTGGATGTAGAAATTATTAGTTTGAAAAATATTGCTGATATAGAGCAAAAAAAGAGAGCTGTAAAAACGTTATTAGGTAAGTCTTCTAAAAAATTGGCTGATTACATGGATGGTCTTCAAGTAGTCATTAGTGATAGCTTAGAACAGAATGTTAGACAAAATAACGATATTTCTCAGGAGTCATTTAATGATATAATTTTTCAAATTAAGACAGATATTGATAAGAAAACTCATGATAAAGGGTTAACCTACCACGAAAAACTTGCTATGGAATCTATTTCCTCTGTTTATGATGTGTTTGGAGAAAAATTATCGAAATTTTATGCGGATGCATCTTTATTGATAATAGAAGACAAAAAAATCAGAAAGGTAGTAGAAGTGGAAGACTTGCTGATTTTTGGGATGATGTTTGGGACTGCATTGTAGGTATTTTTGAAACAATAATATATGTTTTTGTTGCTGTTTTCTTTATTATGTTGATTTGGGCTTTAATAGCTGGGGTAGCTTTGGGTGCTGCAATTATTGTCGCTTTTGGTTATGCTCTCAATGGAGCTTTATGGATAGGAGGAATACTTTTTCTCTTTTTACTAATATCACTAATCTTACAATTATCTGGGAATTAGATACTGGGAAAGAATAATTAATTATAATAGAATCAACATCCTCATTGGCATTTTCAAGATTATAAAAATTTATTTTGAAAATATCAATTGAGCGTTGATTCTATTAAAAATATCAAAAAATTACTTTTATATTATGAAAAAATCAATATATTCAAGTATCTTTCTTTTAATGATGGAACTTAGTTCTTGTTCTTCATTTAGCCCAAAAGTATATATTCACAATACGGAAGAATACGAGGGAATAGAAATTCTCTATTATAATCTACCTAAAAAAGGATATAAAGAGATTGTTTATATAGAGTCTATTTCAATTATTTCACCTAAAAAGGCATTCGACAAAATTATTGAAAAAGCCAAAGAAAGAAAGGCTGATGCAATCATTATTAGCAATCACGGACTTGGAAATTATACTGGTGTTGGAATCAAATACTTGTGAGTACGTTTAACATCTTCTCAAATACTATCTCGAAATTTTAAGATTAATCAAGAATAGATATGAAA
This sequence comes from Cytophagales bacterium, assembly GCA_043760595.1. Taxonomy (GTDB): domain Bacteria; phylum Bacteroidota; class Bacteroidia; order Cytophagales; family Spirosomataceae; genus Arcicella. Next base: position 5,096 of record JAYUOX010000454.1, on the reverse strand, counting down.
AATGTCCATTAAGTGTAATACATTTTTTATATCTATTTTTTTTTGAGTGAGACTTGGATTATTTTAGTGAGTTTGAAATCACTTCACCAATTTCAAAACCTCCTCCGCAATCTCCCGTGCTGCCTCGGGCTTCGCTAATTGAAAGATATTTTTACTCAGAACTGCCTGTTTTTCAGCATTTTGCAATAAACTAATCGTAGCTTTTACTAAGTCTTCTCTTGCCGAAATATCTTTTACCAAAATCGCTGCATCGTTATTGACCAAACTCATGGCGTTCATGGTTTGGTGGTCTTCGGCGGCGGTTGGGAGTGGTACTAAAATCGAAGGTTTTGCTGCCAAACACAATTCTGAAACTGACAACGCTCCCGCCCGTGAAACTACCACATCCGCAACGGCATACGCCAAATCCATTTCATAAATAAAATCAGACACAAACACCTGACCTTCAAATACTTCTGCTACTTTCTTGGCTCGGTCAATGTATAATTTTCCAGTTTGCCAAACGACCTGATAACCCGCTCCGACCAAGTTTGTCAGCCCCGCATCAATGGCTTCGTTGATGGTTTTTGCCCCCTGACTTCCACCGATTACTAAGACTGTTTTTCGTCCTGATAATAGCCCGAAATGTTCGAGGGCTTTTTGGCGTTTGGAACTTACTTCCAAAATATCTTTACGGACAGGATTACCCGTCATTTTGATTTTTTCTGCCTTGAAAAATTGCTCCATATTGGGATACGCTACGCAAATTTTATCAGCACTTCTTGATAAAAATTTGTTCGTAACACCCGCATAAGAGTTTTGTTCTTGAATCAAATACGGAATACCCATCATCGAAGCCGCCAACAAAACGGGTCCAGAAGCATAACCTCCTACTCCCACGGCAACATCAGGCTTGAAATCTTTGATGATGCTTCGTGCTTCGGAGAGACTGGTTAATAATTTTTTGGGGAAACTGAGATTCACCAACAGATTGGAACGGTTAATCCCCGCAATGGGCAAACCGATGATTTCGTAGCCCGCTTTGGGTACTTTTTCCATCTCCATTTTGCCTTCTGCACCCACAAAAAGTACCTCAATGGCAGGATTAATTTCTTTTAAAGCGTTGGCAATGGCGATGGCTGGATAAATGTGTCCGCCCGTTCCACCGCCCGAAATAATGACTTTTGGCATGGTTTTATGTTTTACAAAGCCGCATCCCGCACTTTGTCTTTACTTACTGAAATAATAATTCCAATCATCGCCCCCGTGAACAAAAGCGAACTTCCACCCATACTCAGGAGTGGGAGCGGCTGCCCCGTTACTGGTCCAAGACCCGTGGCTACGCCCATGTGTACCATCGCCTGAATGACCAAACTGAACGTCAAACCCGCCGAGAGTAAGCCCCCGAAGGCTCGCCCAGAACTATCGACTGCCTTCATGCCTCGATACAAAAGCCAGAGGTAGAGAATCAGTACGAAGACTCCGCCAATCATACCCCATTCTTCAATGATGATGGCATAAATAAAATCGGATTCGGATTCACTCAAAAAATATCGTTGCTGACTTTTGCCTGGACCTCTGCCCGTGAGTCCTCCATTAGCGATGGCGTAATAACTCCTATCTATCTGATAATCAATGTCTCTTCGCTTTGTATCATCCTTTTTCTTATTAATATTTCCTGCAAAATTGATGATACGATTTCGGGCAGTTTCGATACGAGAACCTACCCCAAACATCACCAAAAGCGAACCCGCCATAAAAATCCCTATGAAAGTCATGGTCAGATATTTCAAAGGTACACGTCCGATAATCATGAGTAGAAAGCACGTAACAAAAAGTAAAAGTGCTGTCGAAACGTTGGAGAGCGTGATACAAGCACAAACCACGATGATTTTAGCCGCCATCGGAACGACATCCACGAAGCGGTATTCGAGGTGTTGGCGTTTGGCGAGCATGGATGCCAGATTAGTAATCAGGGATAATTTGGCAATATCAGAAGGCATAAAAGTAAGTCCCCCGGGCACGTGAATCCAACGATGGGCGTTGTTGATACCACGCTCAAACATGAATGCATAGATTAGTAAAGCAATCGAGAGAACAACTCCGATATTTGAGAAAACGGATATTTTGTGATAATCAATTCGATGAAAAAAATACATCGCTCCCAAGCCAACCGACAAAAAAAGGATATGTTTCATCACCGTAAAAACGATACTGCCTTCGCCCTGCACGGCGAGTCGCCCAGAGGCACTCGAAACCACCACGATACTGATGAGCGAAAGGGCAGCGATGACCGTCCAGATTTGGTAGTCACCTTCCAAGTTTTTTTTGAGCCAAGTAGTCATAATATCATCTAAGTAAGGAAATTATCTGATTTTCAGAATATTGCAAAGTTATCCATTTATTAAACTCAATGATTAGAAATTTTTGGTTTAACTACGATTTGTACGAGATTGAATGTATAACAGGTTTCTAACCTGTTCATCGAACTCCACGAACAGGTTGCAAACCTGTTCTACTATTAATCCCGTACAAATCATAATTGAACCAAATATTTGTAATTAATCTACAAATTCCCCCATTCTCGAATCAACGGAATCAAGGTATCAATATCCCCCGCCCCAACGGTTACTAAAAGTTCAGGTTGTTTGGCTTTTAGTAAATCCAAAACCTCTGATTTTGTGCAGAGGATTTTGTTCTGCAGTTTCATTTTATCAAAAATAATACTCGACGTAACGCCCTCCATCGGAACTTCACGGGCGGGGTAAATATCTAAGAGTAATAAGTCATCCGCTAAGTCCAAACTTTTAGCAAATCCTTCTTGAAAATCATTCGTCCGAGAAAACAAATGGGGTTGAAAAACAACGGTTAATTTACGGTTTGGATATAATGCTTTTACCGAAGAAAGGAACGCTTCAATCTCCGTTGGATGATGAGCATAATCATCAATATAAACCATTTTCTCAGTCCGAATTTGATACTCAAAACGCCTTTTCACGCCTTTGAAGCTACAAACTCCATCTCGCACCGCCTCGGGCGATACGCCTACTTTCAATGCAACCGCCGCCGCCGCAATGACATTCGTAACGTTATGAAAACCAGGCGTTAATAGGCTACAATCTTTGATAATTCCGTCTGGATAAACGATGTCAAACACCATTTCAGCATTTTCAATTCGCAAGTTTTCGGTTCTAAAATCACCTACGTGCAAGCCAAAAACGGAGCTTGGATTATGGGTAAAATCTTGCAAATCTATGCCGTCATATTGGTATAATTTACCGCCATCTTTTATCTGCGAAACAAATAATTGGAAAGATTCTAAGAGTTTTGCATGGTCGCCATAGATGTCCAAATGGTCAGCATCGGTGGAAGTTACGATGGTTAAATCTGGAAAAAGCGTTAGAAAAGAACGGTCAAATTCATCGGCTTCGACCACGCAAATTACGTTTTCTGAACCTTCATTTACTAAGAAATTTGTCCCATAATTTTGTGTAATTCCTCCCAAAAATGCCGTTACGTTTTTACCTGCATTCTTCAAAATATGAGCCACCATCGAAGAAGTTGTGGTCTTCCCGTGTGTACCTGCAACGGCAATCGTAAAGAAATTTTGGGTTAATAATCCCAAGACTTGTGAGCGTTTCATTAACGTGAAACCACTGTCTTTCAAGTAGTTAAACTCTTTATGATCTTTGGGAATGGCGGGCGTGTAAACGATAAGTGTCTCCGAAGGATTACGCAAAAACTCCTTCGGAATCAGCGAAATATCATCCGTAAAATGGACGGCAATTCCTTCCGCTTGCAGAGCGTCGGTGAGTGGTGTAGCGGTTTTGTCGTAACCAGCCAATGTATAGCCATTAGCAATAAACCAACGAGCAATGGCAGACATTCCGATGCCACCAATGCCGAGGAAGTAGATGTGTTTTAGATTTTTTATGTTCACTTTTGATTTATTTGAAGTAATAAAACTTAACATAAGTTAGGTTTTCAAATATTTTTATTATCTTTGTATTGGAAGGCATGCAAGTGCAGTCCCTGGCTTAGGGTATTACTGTCAAAGTGATACCCTATTCTATTTCTAAGGCTTTTCGCCATCGTTTAGTTACAATCTCTTCTCTTGAAAATTTCCATAATTTTTCCTGATAAATTAGCCAAATCTCTTTTATAACTAATACATTTTCAGGTCTTTGTGTTCTATTTTCTACTCCATCTATAAGATTATTTAGAGCAATTTCACAATCAATATGTAGCAGAATGTATTCAGCTTGTTTTTTAGCTTTTTGAATTGTCTTATCTATGGCTGATGAAGTTGGTGTTTGACAGTGTTTGAATTCTATTATCAAGTTCTCTTCTTCAAGCCATGCATCCGCAGTACGAACATTGGGTAAATCATTGGGAGGTAATAGCCAGACTTTATATCCCATTTTTGCTAAAAACATCCCCACAAAAACATTGTGCGTTTTCTCCGTTTTATTCTGGTCGGGGTGTAGATATACAAAGCCATCAGTGTTTGTATCTTTGTAAATAAGTTGGTAATCGTTAGGTTTTTCAATCATTAATTTAGTAGTTATTGTTACTGGCATATTTTAAAAAACTAAACCCACTCACTCTGTATATCCTTATCCCGTTTAATCGCACAACGCTCATTATCAAGTAGATACAGATTTTCATCTATCTCCATACTGGTTTTTGCGTTATCTAAAAGAGTTTTGTAGGAGGCTTTAATTTCCTTGCGTTTCATGGCTTCCAAGAATCTTCGGATATCATTGTTATCTTCCAAAATCAAGGGCGGAACGGTGGCTAATTTACCATCGTCTTCTTTGGCTACCATCGTAAAATAAGACGTATTGGTATGTTTCACGGTGGCAGTTTTGATATTTTCCGCCACCACTTTTATGCCCACAATCAGCGAACTATTCCCCACATAATTCACCGAAGCATGAAGCGAAACCAATTCGCCAACCTCAACGGGCTGACGAAATTCGACGTTATCCACCGAAACCGTTACGACATACGTCCCTGCGTGTTTGGTCGCACAGGCGTAGGCAACTTTATCCATCAAAGATAATAAAATCCCTCCGTGAATCTTACCGCCAAAATTGGCATAAGATGGTATCATC
>JAYUOX010000453.1:0-21626 GCA_043760595.1 Cytophagales bacterium | reverse complement strand
AACTCCTTCACCACCGAGGCAGGACGCTGAACCACCTCACCAGCCGCAATTTGGTTGGCAATAGAATCAGGAAGAAGTTGGATAATGTCTAACATTTGGGTTTCAGTTATTAGTAAACAGTTATCAGTGAACAGTTGAATTGTAAACAGTAATTGGTTTTCTGATAGCTATTTACTGATAACTAATAACTGTTCACTGATAACTACATCTAAGTTCGTGATAAATCAAACCATTGACAATTAAAACGATAAGTTTGATGTTGATAAAACGTGGATAAGTTTATAATGGTTTGACTTTCAATTTATTACGACCTAAAAAACAAAACGCTGACTGAATTTGAGTTCAATCAGCGTTTTGGGATTAAATGACTATAAATCTAAGCCACTCGACGGCTTCGACGTTTTATCATCTGCGAAGACTTCGTTGGTCGTTGAGAAAGGCTAATAGCATCAAGTGTGCCAAACACACAAGATAAATTTTCTTGCCCATGTCCATAGCGGAACGCCGCCAGATTATGTTCATTTTAAGGGTATTACTCCTTTTCTGTTGAACATTCCATAAATTGTTGAGATACTGTAGCTCGAAGTTGTACTTCGAGAATCGAACTCCAACGTCTCGAAGTACCACTTCGAGCTACAGTATTTTTCAAACTCTTTCAACAGAAAGGGAGTAAACGTTTCGTTCTCAATCTTCCAACGGCTTTTTCCAGCCCTCATAATATCCATGATATTTTGGGTTATAATTGGAAGCGAAGTTATCCACGAGAAATTGGTTACTTTGCTTTTTTATCGGTTTGTTTACAATGTAAAAAAGTGCCGATTCGGAATGAATATTTCCGAATCGGCACTTTTTTTACTGGTTACTATTTACTTAGGAATGGGTAAATAATAAGTTGTAATGGTTGTTATGAATTATTTTGTTGATAGTTGAAGGGAATAGCATCGGGCAACGATTGTCGCTATTGACCAAAAAATATTCTTTAACTATTGGTGAAAGAAACTTAAAAAACGTTACAGGCACTCAATACTACTCAAACGACGTTTTGCATTGATGTAAATTGATGATTATCAGGTAGTTAAACTCCAAACATCGAAATACGAACAACTACTTAACTTATTGTTTACACGTTCCTTGATTATTTACTCATATTTCTTAGGAGCATACAAAAACCCGAACGCCTCAGCTCCCTCACGGGTGTGTACCTTGTGATGTACGTAATGAGCTTTCATAATTCGCTTCATGTAGGGATGCTTGGCGATAAACTTTATTCGGACTCTCCGATGAACAATTATGTCGTGAAAAACAAAGTAAAATATTCCGTAGAATGCCACTCCTAATCCAATCCAAAATAGGAACCAAAACCCTTCCACATAAGTCCCCAAGGCAAAAGTAGTGATTGAAACCACCGCAAAAACTACCGCAAAAAGATCGTTTTTCTCTAAGGGTTCGTTGTGATGTACGTGATGCGACTTATGCCAAGTCCACATAACACCGTGCATAACGTATTTGTGCGTAAACCACGCCACTCCTTCCATGAAAAAAAATGTACCAATTGCTAACAATGCTTTTATCAACATGACTTAATATTTTATAGATTTATTTATCAAATTTCGTAACTAATTAGCCCTTTAACCAAACGTTTTGAGAATTTGTTTTATCAAAAACACTTAAAAATCCTACAAAACAATCATTTTATTACCTTTGTGTTATGAATCAACTACTACTCATCTTCATTGGCGGAGGTTTGGGAAGCCTCACTCGGTTTTGGTTGGGTAAATTTATCCAAGAAAACATAGCCAAGCCCTTTCCTTTTAGTACGTTGGGGGTTAATGTTTTGGCAAGTATTATTTTGGGTATTTTTGTAGGAATGGTTGAAGTAAAATCACTGACCAATCCCAACTACAAAGCCCTGATAGCCATTGGGTTTTGTGGTGGCTTCAGTACGTTTTCGACCTTCTCGAATGATACTTTACAGTTACTTCAAAATAATAGAATATTAGAGGCTTTGATGAATATACTATTAAATGTAACGCTGTGTATTTTGGCAACTTTTGGAGGGATGATGTTAGGAAAAATCTGATTCACTATTTGTAGGTACCAATATTTTCTTGTTGCAAAATATAATTCATTTTTTTAACTTTGAGTAAAACAAAAAGTCAATGGTCATAGAAAAAAATACAATAGCAACTCCAAGAACCTTAGAGGAATTTATGGTTTGGGAATCCGAAGACGGGTTTAAATACGAGTGGAATGACGGCGAATTAATCAAATTTATAGGCATGAACAAAAATCAAATTAACATTTACGATATTCTTCTTGAGTTATTTATCGAAAAGGGCTTTAAAAAAACTGGCACGTTTATTTCAGAATATGATGTAATGCTTAGCGGAACGCCGCCCGCAGGCATACAGATGCGAAGACCTGACATTGCATACATAACAAAACAACAATTAGAAGAAGCTAAACTTGGTGAAGATGTTATTCCTGAATTTGTCATGGAAATTATCTCTGGAAACGATAATATCAATAAAGTCGAAGAAAAAATAGGTGAGTATTATAAAGCGGGGGTGAAAGTTATTTGGTTGATTTTTCCAGAAAGTAAATCAGTTCATGTTTATACTTCACGAAGAGAGGTAAAAATCTGTCTTGAAAATGATATTTGCTCAGCCAAGCCTGTGCTACCAGAGTTTGAAATAGGTGTTGATGAGTTGTTAGGTTAAGCCGTCTCCCAATAATTTGATATGAGAAAAATATTTTTCAGATACACTTTTATTTCTCTTTATTTACTTCTAATGTCTTCATTAACAGATACTTATGCCCAAGATTTAGGCAAAATCCTTCACGATTCACACGATATTTTCAAAGAAAAAACCATTACGAAACGTCGTTTTGGGTATCAAATTTTGAAGAATAGAGTTGAAGAATTAAAGAAACATTCGATGTTTGAAGTATCGCTCGCCACCAAATCAACCGAAGGGCGAGACATCTATCTCATCAAATGTGGAACGGGTAAAACTAAAGTCCTTTTGTGGTCGCAAATGCACGGAGACGAACCCACCGCAACGATGGCTTTGGCAGATATTTTTAATTTCTTGGAAAATAAAAAAGATAGCTCAAAACGGGAGATTGACCCTATTTTGGATAATTTAAGAGAAGAATTATTAAAAAAATGCACCTTTTATTTCGTCCCAATGTTAAATCCTGATGGGGCAGAAGTATGGACACGCTATACCTCATTAGGCATCGATATGAACCGTGATGCCGTAGCCCTCCAAACACCCGAAGGACGAATTTTGAAGCAATTGGTCTTTGATTTAAACCCAGACTTTGCCTTCAATCTTCACGATAAAAACAGACGATATTCGGCGGGACAGTCGGGCAATTTAGCTACGATGTCGTTTTTGGCAACGGCTTTTAACGAAAATCAGGACATTAACCCTACCCGCAAACGAGCCATACAGGTAATTGTGGGTATGAATCAAGCCGTGCAGCCGTATATTCCCGATGCAGTAGGTCGTTGGTTTTCGGATTATGAACCCCGTGCTTTTGGTGATAATATTCAAAAATGGGGCAGCACTTTGATACTGATAGAATCAGGTGGATATAAAAACGACCCCGAAAAGCAGTACATCCGTAAACTCAATTTTGTAGCCTTACTGACTGGTTTACAGATGGTTGCGAGTAAGTCTTACAAAAAACAGAGCATCAAACCCTACGAACAGTTACCCGTCAATAGCAAAGCCATTTACGATTTAATTGTCCGAAATGTAACCATAAAGAAAGGCGAAACAACCTTCAAAGCTGACATTGCTATCAACAGTAACGAACGACCTGTAACAGGTAAAGACTATTTCACAACTAATGCAACCGTGGAAGAAATTGGGGATATGTCGGTATTCTTTGGAACGGATGAAATAGATGGAACAGGTATGGAAATTGTTTCAGAGAAAGAAATTGGCTTAGGTTCAAAAGCTGATTTTCAGATAGTTAAAGAAGGAAAAGTAATTTATGTAATCAAAAATGGCGTAGTTCTGTAATCTGATGCTGGGCGGCACTCCGCTTCCGCATCGGTCAAAAAAACACAAATCCGATGCGGAAGCATCGGGTTACACAATATGCAAAATCCAGTAATAATTTTTGGAGCAAACGGCTTAGGAGCTGTTGCCCTCGACATTTTCAAAAGAAATAACGTAGTAGTTTACGCATTTTTGGACGATAATAAAGACCTTCACAATACCGAAATTGACGATATCGTAGTTTTAGGAAGTACCGATGATGAAGGTTTTACCAAATTGATTGGTAAAAAATGCGAAGCCTTCGTTGCCATTGACGACCAAAAAGTACGAAAGAACATCGTTGATATGATTTTGGATATTCGCAAAGTGCAAGTTGTCAATGCTGTTCACGACCAAGCAGTTGTTGCTTCGACTGCCGAAATTGGACATGGAAATTTAGTCTCGCCAGGCGTAATCATCAATGCCCGTGCGAAGGTTGGGAACAACAATATTTTCCACAGCAAAGTCTTGATAGATTACGATGCCGAAATTGGTGATTACGTTCAAATTGGGTCAGGAAGTATAATAGGAGCGGGTGTTTCGATTGAAGATAACGTTTTCATAGGCTCAGGCGTAACCATCGTAGGAGGCGTAAAAATTGGCAAAGGAGCAAGAATTGGAGTGGGGTCGGTGGTAATTGAAGCCGTAAAAGCCCGAGAAACTGTCTTTGGAAATCCTGCGAAAAAGGTGTAAATATCTTCACATTTTAACCGAAGGGGCAAACGCTCTTTCGGTTTTTTTTGCCCCATCCAATCCAAATACAGATTTTTACCGTAAATCTGTTCAGAAGTTTATTAAGAAATTAAAAAAATCACAACAAGATGAAAAAAGTAACATTGGTATTAGGAATGATGATGGGCGTAGTGACGCTTTCTGCAAATGCACAAACAGTAACAGTAGGTTCAGAAGCCATGTACCCCGCAAAAAACATTGTAGAAAATGCCGTTAATTCAAAGGTTCATACTACACTTGTGGCAGTAGTGAAAGCGGCTGATTTAGTCGCAACACTTCAAACCAAAGGACCTTTCACAGTTTTTGCTCCTGTAAATGATGCCTTCGAGAATTTACCAGAAGGCACAGTGTCCACATTGTTGAAACCAGAAAACAAAGCAACCTTAGCGAAGGTTCTGACCTACCATGTAGTAGCTGGCAGAATGGATTTTGAAGCAATTTCAAAGGCTATTAAAGCGGGCAAAGGAATGGCAACGTTGAAGACAGTAAGCGGCGGAACATTGATAGCGATGATGAATGGTTCACGGAATATCGTTCTAAAAGACGAAAACGGTGGAATGGCAAATATCAGTACGTATGACGTATATCAATCAAATGGTGTTATCCATGTATTAGACTCCGTAGTTTTACCTAAAATGTAGGGGTATGAAGTGGAGGGTCAGGTTTTTAGGTATAAGGTAGTAGGTATGAGGTAGTAGGTATGAGGTAGTAGGTATAAGGTTGTAGGTATAAGATTTTGAGAGAAAATATCTCTTTTATCTTTACTTTCTACCTATGACCTCATACCTACAACCTCATACCTGAATTACCTACCTAATACCTACTACCTCATACCTATGACCTCTATTTCACGCCTTTTAGACAGGGCGTGGTTTAATAATGGGTAATACACAAAGGGCTTTTCTCGTTGAGAGAGTCCTTTGTTTTCAAACCTTCATTTATTGACCATTCATGTCTTCAAATAATTTATCCAAATACCCATATTACAGTAGTTATTCATATTTCGATTTTTAGGGCTTAATTACCTGAAAATCATCAATTTATAGTACAACACAACGTCGTTTAAATAGTATTGACTACTTATCATCAAAAATTCCCATTATCTTTATTAAACCATTGAAATAGAGTGTGATGTATTTCGCATTCATGGATAAAAAACACGTATGTCTAAACGTAAAACAATCATTGCCGAAGATGCTCTGGTGTCGTTGCTTCAAAGCAAAGACGAGCGGGGGTTTTCTATCTTGTACGATAATTATTCATCGGCACTTTACGGGGTTATTCTGAAAATAGTACGTTCAGAAGAAATCGCCGCTGATGTCGTGCAGGACTCCTTTGTGAAGATTTGGAAGAATATAGAAGGCTATAATCGCACCAAAGGCACATTATTTACTTGGATTCTGAACGTAGCTCGTAACACAGCTATTGACCGAATCCGCTCGCAGGAGTTTCAGAACTCCCAAAAAAATCAAGACCTTGATTCGAGCATCAATTTTATTGATAATCAAGGGAGTAACCAGTTTGATGTGGATGCCATCGGTATCAGAAAAGTAGTCGAAAACCTACGTCCCGAACATCAACAAATGATAGATTTACTGTACTTTCAAGGCTATACCCAAGTGGAGGTTTCGGAAGAATTTAATATTCCGTTGGGAACGGTCAAAACCCGTGTAAAAGCTGCTGTGGTACAATTAAGACAATATTTTTTGCAATTAGCATTATTACCACTATTATCACTATTAGAAAAATGGATATGAATATTCAAGAATATATAGAATCTGGCATCATAGAGAACTATGTGCTGGGAGCAACCACCGCTGGGGAGTCAGCCGAGGTGGAGCGTATGGCTCTGAAATATCCTGATATTCAGACAGAAATTGAGGCAATCAGAATATCGCTCGAAAATTACGCCATACAATACGAAAAAGAACCGCCAGTATTTTTGAAAGATAAAATCAGGGCGGAGCTTTTCCCAATTACCAATGAACAGTCGGGCGGCGAACCGCTATCAATTAACAATGATTCTCTCAGGAATGAAGAGAGAGAGATTGTTTCCTTGAATAATTCTACTCCTCAACGTTCAATTTTCAGAATGGCGGCATCTTGGGCTTTGTTGGCTTTGAGTGTGGGTGCGAATGTTTGGTTTTTTAAGAATTGGAAAAATTCAGAAGAGAAATTAGTTGCCTTAGAATCTCAAAATCAGATACTTGCCAAAGAAGGGCAAGCCCTCAAAGCAAGTTATAGTGAAGAGGTAGCCATTCTGCAAAACCCTGATTTTAAGGTCATTAAGTTGGTCGGACAAAAAGATTCGCCAACTTCTACGGCGATGGTTTATTTTGATAAAACGCAGCAAACCGTTTATCTTTCATCACTCAATTTACCACAAGCCCCAACGGGCAAACAATACCAATTGTGGGCATTTGTGGACGGCAAACCTGTGGATGCTGGCTTGATTGACCAAAACGGTAACATCCTGAAAATGAAGCAATGTGCTAAGGTTGAAGCCTTTGCAATTTCGTTGGAAGAAACGGGAGGAAGTACTACCAAGACGGGTCCGAAAGGAGCGGTTTATGTGGTTGGGGCGGTTTGATATATAATCAAATTTTCAATTTTTCTTATAAAAAAGATGTTCAGATGATTGTTTTAAAATCATCTGAACATCTTTTTTTCTTTTCAATAATTCAATAATTCACACCTCAACTATTACCTCTACACCACCAACTTAAACCCTTCCCCGTGAACATTAACTATCTGAATACCAGCATCTTCCTTCAAGAATTTGCGTAGTTTGGTAATATACACATCCATACTTCGAGCGTTAAAATAGGTATCATCTCCCCAAACCATTTTGAGGGCAAAACTTCTGCTAACGGGTTTGCCGATGTTCTCACAAAGGAGTTTTAATAGTTCAGATTCTTTGACGGTTAATTTTTGAGAATCACCGTTAAAAATGAGCGTTTGTTTATCGGAATCAAACACAAAATCCTTGATTTGAAAACTCGTAATTTTCTCATTTTGCTCTTCAATTTTCTGACTTCTACGCAAAACTGCCTGCAATCGAGCCAATAATTCTTCCATCGAAAAGGGTTTTGTCATGTAATCATCCGCACCCAATTTGAAACCTTGTAGTGTATCTTCTTTCATGGCTTTTGCCGTCAGGAAGATAATGGGCGTGTCTTTATCCGACATCCTGACTTCTTTTGCGAGTGTGAAACCGTCTTTTTTAGGCATCATCACATCAAAAATACAGAGGTCGAAGGATTGTTGAACAAACTTCGTGAGGGCATCATCGCCATCTTTTGCCAAAGTGGTTTCATAGCCTTTAATGGTCAGGTATTCCTGCAATAAAATTCCGAGATTTGGATCATCTTCGGCAAGTAGAATCTTGGTCATTTTGTTAAAATTGGTTATTACTGTAGCTCGAAGTGGCACTTCGAGAAGACCTGAATAAATGGACATAGATTCTCGAAGTGCCACTTCGAGCTACAGTAAAGTATCATAACTCTACCACCATAGCCTCAAAAACCACCTCAATCTGCGATTCATAGGCTTTTCTATTCAATCTCAGTCCTGATTTATTGATAAAAATCCATTTGAGTTTCTTCAAAATCTGGAAAATATCAATCGCCAAATTTCTGAGAATTTTTATCCATTTATTGTACTGAATCGTATTGACTGTTGAGGCATTTACGAATATTGTTTCACCTATTTTTACCTGTCCGTGAGCATCGTGTAGATGTCCGAATACGTGCAGGCGTGGCTTAATTTTTTGTTGGACGATTGCTAATAAATCCTGACAGCCTTCGTGCTTTCCTTTATCGTTAAAATCTAAAATTCCGAAAGGCGGACAGTGCGTTATCAAAATATCGGTGTCTTCGGGAATCATCTCCCAATGCTTTCTAACCTCTTCTCCACGTTCTCGATTAAAAGCCCAATCTTGATAATTTGGCGAAATGGGCGAACCCCAAATTTTTAATCCTTCAATCTCAACGCCACTATCGTTCAAATATATTGCCTTGGTAATCAATGCCTTAGCCATTGAAGGCACATAGTCTAAGAACAAATCATGATTTCCCGCAATAACGATTTTATGACGATGGGGCAATGTTCCTAACCATTCATTAAACTCCTTAATTTCATTAATTCCACCTACGCAAGTCATGTCTCCTGCATGAATGAGTATGTCCCCGTCTGGGATTTTTAGGTCTTTGTGGAGGTTGTGGGTATCGGAGATGCAGATGATTTTCATGGGGTTATTAGTCCTAATTCTCTCAAATTCTCCAAAATCTCACCTAAATTACAAACCTTCCATTCTGGGCGAGTAAAATAATTTCCTCCTTCGGTAGTTACGATAAAATTATGCTCAGTTTCTAAATCATTTAATGCCTCGGTTGAACCTTTTGTTAAGGAATTGGCTGAGGATAACTTTATTTCTATCGCTACGATGGGCGTTATGCCTTTTACTAACACTAAATCTGTTTCAGCACCGTTGGAAGTTCGGTAAAAATAAGGCTTTATTGAACTGTGTAATGCGTTACAAATTTGCTCAATTACATAGCCCTCCCATGAGTGCCCGATGAGCTTATTTCTCAACAATGAATCAAAGTCAAAAACGTTAGATAAATAATGTAAATTTCCCGAATCTCGATAATATGTTTTGGGACTTTTAACGACTCTTTTGCTGATATTTACGAACCACGGTTGCAATCTGCGAATCAAAAAGGCTTGTTCTAAAACGTCAATAGTTTGGGTAATTATTTTCACATTTACGTTTAAAGAATTAGCTAAATCGCTGTAAATCAACGTTGAACCGTGGATTCCTGTAAGCATTTGCATTAAATTATAAAGCAAAGTCGGACTAAGATTCAATCCTAAATTAACCAAATCTCTGGTGATGTAAGTCTTGATAAAATTCTCTTGCCACAAAGCCCAAATGTCATCATCGGGAGCTAATAAAGCATCTGGAAAACCACCTCTGAACCAATGCTTTTTGAGGTCAATATCTGATGAAATTACTTCTGAAAATTGCAAAGGAGGAAGTTCTAAATAAGCAATTCTACCCGCTAAAGTTTCAGCACTATTTGCCAAAAAAGTAGGCGAAGCCGAACCTAATAAAATGAACCGACCCGCCACTCGATTTTCGTCAATCAGAGAACGAAGCATCGGGAACAATTCAAGCATCAATTGCACTTCGTCAATGATAACGGTTTTGTCTTGGTATTGAGACAAGAACCATTCTGGATTTTCCTTCAATTGAGCCATGACTCTGGGCGATTCCAAGTCAAAATAGACGCAAGGTTTATCCAAAACAGGCTCTAAGTTTTTGACCAAAGTAGTCTTTCCTACTTGTCTCGCCCCAACAATTCCCACGGCTGGAAAATGTTTAATGAGTTTTTCTATTTGGGATTTTTGGCTTCTTTCTATCATGGTTTTCTAAATTATCCATGTAATTTAGGATTTTTTTTATAGAATTACATGGATAATTAAGAAAATTTACTATCAATCTCTCAAATATCCTACCTTTTCCAAGCCAAATTTATCGCCTGTAATATTCCGAACTACATTATTTCCGATACCATATATTTCATCCGAAATCTGTAAAACGTCCTTGTAACGATGGTCTGAAATCAGGATTCCTTTTTGCTTTTTTTCTTCCAAAATTACTTTTGAAATATATTCAATTTGCAAGGGTGATATTTGAGAAAAAGGTTCGTCCAAAAGTACAAAATATGATTTCATTCTTAGGATAAATAAAGTCTCGATTATTCGTCTTTCCCCTCCCGAAAAATTGCCAAATCTCAAATGTTTTATATCAAAAAATTTAAGGTCTTCGGATAACTTTTCAACTTCTACATCAAACAATGAAAATGCTTTTTCTATGGTGATTTCATTTGGAAAAAAATTGAACTGAGGTAGATATTTAATAAGCCCATCTTCTACAAAAGCCGTTTTAATATATTTTCCATTAAATCTAACTGAGTGGTTTTGAGGGATTAAAGTACCAAAAAGAATCTTCATCAAGCACGATTTCCCTGTTCCATTTCTACCTAAAATTGCCGTTACTTTTCCTGTTTCTATTTTCAAATAAGCACTACTAATAATTGTACGCCCATCAAATTGAAGATTGATGCTATCTATTTCTAAAACCATATTTGTAAGAGCTTGAAAATCAATAGTATTAGTATAAATTCGACTACGATTGTTATGGTGTATATTTTGGTTATTTTATAACCTAAATTGGCAAAAAGGTATCTTTCGGTTGAGTTCTTAATCATCATAAAATAGAAGCCAAGACCTACAAATACCTTCAATAAAAAGAATGGAAAAATCAGTTTTGCAATTGATAATTCCTTTGTTTCAAACCACACAAATAAATCAATCAAAAAGAATGAAATACTTATTTTTGAGAGGATTTTTTGATAGCAATAGATTAGTTTTTTCATATTAATTTCTCTACACAGGCAAAACCACCTCAAACTCACTCCCTTCCCCCAACTTACTCACCACATTAATCCGCCCATGATGTTCCTCCACCATCTTTTTCACATAACTTAATCCTAAACCAAAGCCCTTTACGTCATGCACATTGCCCGTAGGTACACGGTAGAATTTCTCAAAAATTTGCTTGATGGATTCCTTCGTCATGCCAATTCCTTGGTCTGAAACTTTGATAGAAAGTCCCTTTTCGGTGTTCTCCGTGGTAATTTTGATGATGGGTTTTTCGGGAGAATATTTATTGGCATTGTCCAAAAGATTAAAAAGGATATTGGTTAAATGCACTTCATCTGCCTGAATTTCAGGGTTTTCTGCCTGTAAATCTATGTCGATAATGCCCTCACGTAATTCAATTTGTGGACTGATATTCTCCAAAACTCGTTCAATAATTTGATGCACGTTCACCGTTCCTAAATTCAAGCGAACTTCTCCACGTTCCATTTGGGCAGTTTGCAATACCTTTTCTACCTGCGAACCAAGGCGTTTATTTTCATCACGAATAATGCCCAAATACCTTTTAAACATCGAAGGACTTGCCGTAACAGCCTCATCCCCAAGCATTTGTGTTGCCAACGAAATCGTAGAAATTGGCGTTTTGAACTCGTGGGTCATGTTATTAATGAAATCATTTTTAATGTCTGCCAATTGTTTTTGCTTTACAATCGTGCTTACTGCCACATAAAAACAACCCAAAACCACCAAAATCAAGAGTAAAGAAGTGGCGTACATCATCCAAATATTACGGATGATAAATTTGTCCTGATTCGGAAAATAGACCCGCAAATAGTTTTCTGAATTACTGTAATCATTCGGAAAAAGATTGACCGTATAAGTATCTTTGTCATTTTTTAAACCCGTCGCTTTGTATTTCACCGAAGAGGCATAATGCAAGTAACTTGGATTCTCTTCGCTTCTGATTCCATATTCAAAAGGAATATCAATACCCTTCATTTTGATTTCGTATTTCAATAACGAATCCAAAATTTGGTAATTCACACGGTCATAAATACTACGTTTTGTAAATAAATAATCGTTAAAAACCTCCTTCGCTAATTCCGTTTTATTCTTTACTTTTTGGGCAGTTTCAGCGTACTGAACACTACGGTCAATGTAGGGCTTTTTAGGTTTTATCTTCTTAGTAATCAAGGTTTTAGCTCTATCCACCGAATCCTGAAGTATCTGATTATGTCGTTGGATGGCTTCTCCAAAAATATCATCAATTTGTTTCTGTCCGTTCATCAAACTAATCATATCTTCATCCTTCAAATCAATCGAAAACTCTTGGTGTTCACGGATTTCACCGTTGGGCATAATTTCTACGCCCTTCGATACCAAAATATCGGATGGAAATTGCTGTTCGGATATTTTGCCCAAGTTCATGGCTAACGACGGATTATTAGAGATAACAGGCTGACCCTTTCTCTTCTTGATTTTTTTAGGTTCAATGGGTTTTGCAATTGCCAATAATTGCTTTTGATTTTCTTCGGTAGCAATTTTTCGTTGCATAAAATAATACATCTCCTGTTGAGATAACTTCCTGACCACCTGTTGCATAGCATCACGGACATCGCTTCCGAACTGGTCATTTTTGGAACGCACCGTAAACCCCAACCAGAACACCTGAAAGGCAATCAACCCCAACAACGCAAACGCCATGAGGGCAATGATATATCGTATTTTTTGTTTGGTCATCTCTATCGGTGAACGGTACACGGTAAAGGGTGAACGGTTTGAAGTCCGATTCCCGTTCACCTTTTACCGTGAACCGTTCACCGTTACGTGCAACATTTTAAAAACTTCTGTATCTTTATCTCGTCAGCAAAATTAACGTAAAACTAATTCAATGTATTTGCTTTAACATCTTTTAACAGAAGGTAAAGATTTGATATTGAGACGTTTCGTTAATTTTGTTCTACTACGATTTATACGGAATTACGGAATTACGGAAGCCTTCGGTTTTACCGAAGGCTTCCGTAAGCTACGAAATTGGAATCCCGACTATGCGTCCCAATATTAATCATAGTAGAACCAGTAAATTTTAATTCAAAAATAATTATACCAAATGAAAAACATCATCACAACTGCCCTCATGCTGACTTGCGGAATATCGGCAATGGCACAAAAAAGTACCTCTCAGAATATTGACGAAAAAGACGGGAAACTACGAATCCACGTTGAAACGTCTGATAATGGCAAAAAAGAGGTTTTTGAACGTAATTATGACGTAAAAGGCATGAGCCAAGACGATAAAGATAGGCTCATCAACCGAGTAACGGATTCTCTTTGGACAGCTTCGGGCGATGAAAAAGGCTCACGCAAGCAAATCAGAATTAAGGTAGATAGAAATGAAGACAGACGAATGGAATCGGATGATGACGTTCCGTTTTCGTTAAATTCTCCACAAGGGAAAAAGAAGAAAAGAGTTGAAATTTATAAGGATGGGAAGCGTATCGAGAAAGATATGGAAGGCGATGGAGACGATGATTTAACGATTTTCTTCAAAGATTTTGGAAAGGATATGGAGAAAACATTCAAAAATTTTGACGAGAAAAAGATGTTCAGTTCAATTGAGCCAATGATGAAAAATTTTCAAGGAAATATTAATCTTGACATGAAAGATTTTGATTTCTTGAACGAATCAAAAACCGTAAAAGCCCTCAAAATCTATCCAAACAAGCCTTTTGACAATAAATTGAACCTCAAATTTCACGCTCCCGAAAAAGGGGATGTAAACGTAATCGTTACAGATTTGAACGGAAAGGAAGTAGGTTCTCAGAAATTCAAAGATTTTCAAGGCGATTTTATGGGGCAAGTAGATTTGAAGAAAAACGTAAAAGGAACTGTTTTCGTAACCGTTACGCAAGGCGAAGATGGCACGGCGAAGCGAGTGGTGATAGAATAGTTATAAGTGATGAGTTATTAAGTGATAAGTTGTAGATATTTTTTACTTATCCCTTAATAACTCATCACTTATAACTTAAAAATAAAGTGTGTCTGTAAAATATTCTCTTCATCAAATTCTACCAAAGTCGCCCGCTGGCGGTGATTCCAACAATAGCCCGTTTCAAAAGAAAAATGAGGTGTAAATGCGTGATTATAAGCAAGATACAGCTGATTTTGACTAAAAGAATTAGCGGGTATATTGGGCGAAATATTGTATAAAGGCTCTTCACTAATAAAAACTGTATTATTTTTATTCCATAAATAACGCATCTGTAAACGTAATCTTACCCGCCCTTGTTCATCTCCAAAACTGCCATCATCTCGCTTAAAAATCCGATATTCATAACCCAATCGTGAACGGAAAGTCCATTTTTCTGATAATTGTTTAGTCCATTCTCCAAAAAATGCAGGTCTGATTTCTGTTCTATCAGGACGAGTCAAATCGCTATTTTTACTATACAAAGGAGAAGTATTTATCAAAAAAGGAGCAAAAGATAGGGCAAAGTTTTCGGTTCGGTAAGTGGTCGTAATTCTGTACCCTTCCATCAATCTAAGAGCAAAAGGACTAATGCTTACTGAATTGAAATCACTTTGTCGCCGCCAATGCACATCCGCCATCACCTCCCAACGCTCATTGATTTTATGTTGAAGAGCAAAACGATTCCATGACGTAAAATGCTCATAGTGTTGAGCATTTATTCCAAAATGAAAAAACGTTAAAATAACAAATGTGGTCAATAATTTACGCATACCGATTGTTCTTAGATTATCTACAAAACTATTTAGAAACACATTGGATTCCAATTTCTATTCGTTTTGAGAATGTTTTTGTAAATTAATTACGGAATGAACTGTGTTAAAAAACTAACCTTAGACCAAATATAACTTTGAGAAAGTTCCTGAAACACCTCCTTCATCAGTTAAATTTATCAAGAATTTGAGGGATAAATATTTAACCTTTCCCATTTTTGTATTAAAGTACCAAAGTAGAGCCAAGAAGTTGGTCGCCATTTTTTGTTTGCAAGGTTTGGCGTTAATTTTGTGGAAACTGTAAGCAACGAGTTATTAGTGATGGACTTTATAACTCATAACTCATCATTGATAACTACTATAAATATGTCCTTAATCCTCAGCATAGATACCTCCACAAAAGTATGTTCCGTTGCCTTGCATCAGGATAGTAAACTGTTGGCTATCAGTGAGTTATACACCGAAAAATCTCATTCTGGAATGCTCACAACACTTTGCGAAAACGTAGTTAAGTATGCGGGGTTTTCTTTGAATGCGGTGGATGCTTTTGCCGTTGCGAAAGGTCCTGGTTCATATACGGGTTTACGGATTGGCGTGTCCACAGCTAAAGGGTTTTGTTTTGCTTTGGATAAACCTTTGATTGCCGTCAATACGTTGGAAGCAATGGCGTTTCAAGTCAAAGATTTTTATGACGAAACCCATTTGCTTTGCCCAATGATTGATGCTCGAAGAATGGAAGTTTATTGTCAAGTACTTGATAATCAGATGAATATCATTTTAGAAACAGAAGCAAAGATTATTGACAACTTGTCTTTTTCTGAGTTACTGAACGAAAAGAAAGTGGTGTTTTTTGGCGATGGTGCGGCAAAATGTCAAGCGGAAATTGCTCATGAAAATGCCATTTTCTTGAATACAGAAATTCATCCTTCCGCCAAAACGGTGGGGATTTTGGCAACCAATTTATTTGAAAAATCGTTATTTGAAAACGTAGTGACTTTCGAGCCTTTTTATTTGAAGGACTTTGTGGGGACACAGGCAAAAAAGGCACAGAGGCACGAAGGATAAAGGCACATGGGAGCAGAGGCACAGAGGCACGAAGGTATAGAATAACATAGAAGCAGAGTATTTGAGTATAAAAATAGAATTAAAATGGTGTAAAACTTTGTGCCTCTGTGCCTTTGCCACTTTACTCCTAATAAATAGAATTAAAAGGAGAGTAAAAACTTTGTGCCTTTGCAACTTTGCTCCTTTAAAACAATGGAAGAAGAAATAATTATCAATAAAGTAATCAATAGCGGACTCGTTACTTTTGACTTGGAAGACCTTTACGACCAAGGCGAAAGATTGGTTTATGACCTCAAAGACAATCTATTTATGGGGATGATTTTGAGGGAAAAAGATTTTAGAGAATTTCTCAAAAACCACAATTGGAGCGTTTACACAGGCAAAAATGTGGCAATTATTTGTTCGGAAGATGTCATTATTCCTACGTGGGCGTATATGCTTTTGACTTTGAAATTACAGCCTTTTGCCAATACCGTTGTTTTGGGAAATTTGGAGGAATTGGAAAATAAATTATTTTACGATGCTCTTCGTAAAGTCAATCCGTCAGCATATCAGGGAGCGAGAGTTGTTGTGAAAGGATGTTCGAAAGTGCCTGTTCCAGCTGCGGCTTACGTGGAAATTACTCGAATTTTACAACCTTATGTGCAGTCTTTGATGTTTGGCGAACCTTGTAGTACCGTGCCTTTGTATAAGAAAAAGGGATAAGGTTTTTGATTCTGAAATCCTATACTTCTCCTTTTATAATTAAGTTATCATTCTGAAAAACGTCCAGAATCCATTGAGGAGGGTGTTTTCCTAATTCAGATATTCCTACATTTTGGAGCATTTTGTTTAGAATTTGAGGTTTATCTTTCTTCCAAACTAAGGAACGAGAAACACAAATCGCCTTAATCTCTGAATTTTGCTCAAACTCTTGCAGATTATAAATCCATTTATCATCCCAACCCATCGTTTTGATTCGGACGGTAAATTTCGACCAGATTTTGAGAGGTTTCCGAAAAATAAATTTTTGAGAAGCGGTTGCAGTAGAACATTTATTCAAATAAATTTCTTTAAATAATGGACTTTTTACCGTAAACTCCCAACGATTATATTCTACATAATTGGCGTATTTGAAAGCAGACATGACTCTAAAACCTTCACAATCAAACAACCCCACTCGAAAAGTATTCTCAAAGCCGTTTTCTATATTGATGGGTTTCTCAAAAATCCGTTGGATTAATACCCAAAATGCTCTATACCAAAAGTAAATCATAATTTTCTGTCAAATTTCTTCTACCAAAACTTTCTCCTTCTTCTTACCCAAAAACGGCAACCAGCTATCTTCAATAATTCCCCCAAAATCACGCAAAAACATCACAAATGAAGGCTTGAAAGGCTTGATTTTCAAAGGCATTTGGGCTTCTTCGGGCGTATGGTCGCCTTTTCTTGAGTTACAACGTTTACAAGCCGTTGTGAGATTATCCCACGATGTTCGCCCTCCTCTTGACTTTGGCATTACGTGGTCGAGGGTCAAATCCTCCGTTTTTCCACAATACTGACAACAGTTATTATCTCGTCTAAAAATATTTTGACGAGATAACATCACGCCTTTGTAGGGCAAATAAACATACCGGTGCAAACGAATGACAGAGGGCATCGGAAAGGATTGCGAAATGGAATGTAGTTGCTCAGTGGCAGACTCCGCCACCAAATCAGCTTTTTTCAAAAAGACCAATAAAAATGCTTTTGGAATAGAACAAACCGTTAATGCACTATAATCTTGATTCAATATTAAAACTTTCCGACCCATATTCTGTAATGTTTATTTGTCCGTTATTTATCTGTTTTTAGTAATTATTCTGCCACGAATTCACGAATGTATTTATTGTAAATTGATTTATTATTAAATGTAAATATAAACTCATATTAGAATAAAAATCTTAGTCAAAATTTAATATTCGTGCATTCGTACCAAAATAGTTGCATTTTGTCTAATCTAAATTACTGATAAATCTTATAGAAATAACGCAAGCCTAAACATTTTTGTTTCACTTAATCTTTTGTTAATCAGAAGTTTATTATGAACTTACTAAAAATTCAAAAACAAACGTATGTCATCACAATATTTCAATCAAGACCATCAACTTTTCCGTCAATCGGTTCGTCAATTTATCGAAAAAGAAGTTATCCCAAATGCTTCAACATGGGAAACCGAACGCCAAATTCCTAAATCTATCTTCCAAAAAATGGGTGATTTAGGCTATCTCGGCATCAATTTTCCAGAAGAATACGGAGGCACAAATGCTGATTTGTGGTATTCAGTAGTATTTCTCGAAGAAATCGCTCGCTCCACGATGGGCGGATTCTCAACTGCCGTGAGTGTACATCAATACATGGCTGTTAATCATATTGCTAAAATTGGTAGCCCATTTTTAAAAGAAAAATACCTCGGTCCAGCCATTATGGGCGAGAAAATTGCGGCTCTCGGAATCTCAGAACCTAATGCAGGGTCGGACGTTTCGGCGATTCTCACTACGGCAGTTCGTGAAGGGGACGAGTATATAATCAATGGCTCAAAAACCTTCATCACCAACGGTACTTATGGCGATTTTATTACCTTGACTTGCAAGACAAATCCTTCTGCAGGGGCAGGTGGTGTGAGCCTAATTGTAGTAGATTTGGATGCAGAAGGCGTTTCTCGGACTAAATTGAACAAAATGGGTTGGCACAGTTCAGATACTGCCGAAATACGTTTTGATAATGTCCGTGTACCCGTAACGCACCTAATCGGGCAGGAAAATGCAGGATTTTATTATTTGATGGAAAGTCTGCAATTAGAACGATTAGTTGCCGCCGTCATGGCAGTTGCTGGTTCAGAATTGAGCTTAGAATTGACAATTCAGTACCTTCACGAAAGAGAAACCTTTGGTCGCCCGATTGCTAAATATCAGGCAATACGCCATAAAATTGCAGAAATGGCTACCGAAGTAGATATTGCCCGAGAGTACGTCTATTCAACTTGTTGGAAATTTACACAGGGCGAAGTAGTCGTAAAAGAATGCTCAATGGCAAAACTCTTCACCTCCGAACTCGCCAAACGAGTAGCAGATGGTTGTTTACAGTTTTTTGGAGGATTTGGGT
Organism: Cytophagales bacterium; assembly: GCA_043760595.1. Lineage (GTDB taxonomy): Bacteria > Bacteroidota > Bacteroidia > Cytophagales > Spirosomataceae > Arcicella. The sequence continues at coordinate 2,463 of JAYUOX010000453.1, read as the reverse complement.
ACATTGAAGACTACCCCATTTGTAGAATATATCGTGATGCCCGTGTGGGTACGATTGCAGGTGGTACGTCTGAGATTATGAAAGAAATTATTGGAAAAATAGTCGTGGATGGAGCGGCTTACAAGAAGGTGTATTCATCGTAATATTAAAAAATTAGGGTTGGGAGATTCAAATTTCTCAACCCTATTTTTTTAACTAAACGCCCTCCGAATCCGCTGTCTCAAAAGCGTAGCTGGAGAGACATTTTTCTTGGAACTTCTCCACCAAAAATAGCCAACTATCGCTACCAATAGATAAGGTGCTGAAAGTAGGTACAAGATTCCAGTATTCAAATTTGAAGCTATCTGACTTCTACCATCTGACACGGTACTTTCAACCGTCATTCTACACATCGCACACTGAGCCATGCTCATGGTCGCTGATGTTAGGAATAATATGGATGCAAAAAATAGTTTTTTCATGTTTTTTGTAAGTTTTAGGGGTTGGGATTTGGGTGTTAGTAAATCAACTCAAAGATTTTTTACTAACACCCAAAACCTATCCCCCAGCCCCTAATTATAATACGGTGAAATCATCAAATATACTATCACGCCCGTAACAGACACGTACAACCACAACGGAAACGTCCACTTCACAATCTTCTTGTGTTTAGCAATTTGTCCACTCAAAGCGAAATAAACGGCTCTGAGAACGAACCAAACTACACCAATTGATAAAACAATATGTGATACCAATAGAACATAATAAATGGATCTTAAAATTCCTTCGCCACCGTAAGATGTTGAAGGATTGGAAACGTGGTACAAAATATACAAAACCAAAAATAAAACTCCTTGAACAAATGACAAACTCATCATTCTTCGGTGCATGGCAATTTTTCTATTCTTAATAAAAATGAAACCTGCAATAAGTGTCAATGACGTAGTGGTGTTCAAAAATCCAATGACGTGGGGTAATACTTTTGTCCAAGTTCCTAAATCTATTTTCGTTCTAATTCCTATCAACAAAGCCACCGCAACGGGTATTACGATGGATAAAATATTGAGCAATTTTTCGTTCTTTGTATTTTTCTCTACTACTAAATTCATGGTTAATTATTTGTATCGTAAATTTTTGTTAATACTCTAATTTCTAAAATCAATTTGTCCACATCTTTCTTATCCGTACCGTCATAGAAACCTCTAATATGACCTTCCTTGTCTATTAATATTAACTTTTCGGAATGAATAAATGTTTCGTCAGGAGTCTTCACAGCTTTGTCGTAATCATTCGCATCCGCCACTGGAACATAATACCCTTTAACAGCCAACGGATAAATCTGCGTTTTCGTACCCGTCAAAAAGTGCCATTTGCCCGATTTGGCATCATACTCCTTGGCATATTTTCTCAACTCCTCGGGCGTATCGTGCGTTGGATCAACGGAGAATGAAGCAATTTGTACCTCTTCTTGATTCGAGAAAGTGTCTTGCAAACGGGTTAATTGACTCGACATTTTTGGACAAATCGAACCACATCTCGTAAAGAAAAAATCTGCTACATATATTTTTCCTTCCAATGATTTACTGTTGAACAATTTACCGTTTTCATCCGTCAAAGTCCATGCAGGGACAGTATGAAAAACGGTGTCCATCTCAGGCTGATTCCACTTTGGATTTAGATTTTTACGCATCATCACATTGCCCGTCGTTGAGTCAATCCGAGGAATCAAATAAGGCATTTCGTAGTGATTTTCACCGAAGCCTTTGAGGTATAAAAAAATTAAAGCTGGAATTACTAATACAGCGATTAGGATTCCAGCTTTTATGGTTTTTTGAGACATATTTTTTTAGTTATTGGTTATTAGTAATTAGCTAAAAAAACAAGCTAAAATCACCAATAATTTTTTAAATAACGTAGTTTTGAGCGTAACAGTTTGAATATTAACTGATAAAATCTATGTTCTAATCAACTGATTTTCAATTACTCATCACCAGTAACTAACAACTAATTATGGGCTCCTCCTTCAAGAAGTAAAGCAACCAATAACCAAGCAATGGTAATAACTGGGAATAATACCGCCCAAATCAATACTTTTACTTCATGCTTTAAGTGCATGAACTCCCCTACAATAAAGAATGCCTTAACAATCGTCATCGTTGAGAAGATAGCTACTCTCAAATGATTATTGGGCATATTAAACGCAATCACAAATTCTATTGCTGTCAATATTAGAAGAATCCAAAATGTTTTCCAAATTGCTTTTGTCTGTGCAGGAGCAATTACTTTTTGTTCGGTTACTTGTGTTTGTGAAGCCATATTTTTAATTAACAGTTAACAATTTATAATTTAGGATTTTATATTTTCTTGATACTTGGTACTTAATACTAAGTACCTGTACCAAATTAGTTTGAACGAAACCTTATAGGATTTAAAGATATAACTCCTTCATTATCAGACATTTGTCAAATTCTATAAGGTTTAAAC
>JAYUOX010000452.1:0-7124 GCA_043760595.1 Cytophagales bacterium | reverse complement strand
TTTTGAGCCTCTGGATCCATCAATTCATTCATCATCTTCTGCAAAGCATCCATTTTCTGCTGATTTTCAGGTTTTTGTTCGTTAAAACGTTGCTGTTTTTCATTCAGATTTTGGTTTTGCTCCTGCATTTGTTTGATTTCATTCATTAATTCTTCCTTCTTTTTGATAAGTTCCTCAGCTACTTTCTTGTCTTGGAAATCAAGTTCTTTTTTATTTTTCAAACGACTTTCCAAAGCCGCAATTTCCTTACGAAGTTTTTGAGCTTTTTCAAGCGTTTTTTCAATTTGTGCTTCGGCTTTATCAATCGATTCATCAATTTCTTTATCAATAGCCTGTTTATTAGGAACGGCATAATTCATTACTTGTGAGCGAGTAGATTTTGCACCATTCACGCCATCATTATCCCAAACTTGTACAAAGTATTCAATCTTATCGGCAGGACTCAATTTCAAACTATCCAAATTCCATTGTTTGTAGAAACTCTGAATGGTTTGCGAAGTGTTTATCGGCAAAATCATACTTGCATATCCCTGATTTGAAGGTTTTCCATCACGCAAAACTTTATAAAAAATTGCTAACTTACTGATTCCATAATCATCAGCAATATTTCCACCCAAAACCATAAAATTATAAAGCGTTGAGTCTTTATATTGCTCCAAACTCAACTGAGGATGTTTATCAGGCACAACGTTCAAAAAGAAGCTGATTCCGTCAGCATTAGAAACGTATTGATTTTTCAAAAATACTTTATACGTTCCAGAAGTTTTTACTCTTCGAGAAAGGTCAAAACCACCTCCCAATAACTTCTTTTCAGCATAGTATCTTTTTCCATCACCTTCAAAAACCATCACAATTGAATCTGTATCGGTAACATTAAAATCCCAATCAACGGCTGTGCCTTCGGGGACAGTCAAATTACCCACGTTTTTCATAGATTCATTTGGCTTATTGAGATAATTTGGATAATTCAAATTCACATCAAAAAATGCCAAACTTGGACGGTTGATAATTTCAATTTCGTATTCAGCCGATTTGAAACCTGCCGCCTCAAATTTGAAATCAAAATTTTGCTGAACTTTCGAGAATGTGTAAGTATAATGACGCTTATCAACCGTCTCCATTTTCAATTTACGGTCGTTATGCATTAAATAAACCGATTCGGGAATAGTGTTTCCTTGAAGCGTTAAGTTTACCGTAAAGTCCTCATTTTTAAAGGCTTGCAGTTTTTTATTCTCCAAAAGAAAAGTAAAAGGAGCTTCTTCTTGGTATTCATTTTTGAAGTTTACAATGCGTTCTGTACTTTTTGAAAAGAAAGCGGGATAAAGCATCAAAATCAAGGCAATTGCCCCCGCAGGAAGAGCCGCAAACTTGACATATTTACGATTTTCATTGATTTTGATAGCATCAGCAAACTTCAAAAAGCCTAATTGTTTAGACTTTTGATTGATAGAAGCCAAAAGCAATTCGTTTTGCTCACGGTCAAGCGTGCGTGTGAGTTGGAGCGTATTCACCAGTTTATCCCCTACCTCTGGAAAATACTTCCCAATTTGGTTGGCGGCTTGTTCGTTGGAAAGTGGTTTCTTTTCGCCATACAAAAACATCAAAGGCTTAACGACCCAAAAAATGATTGACACAATGAAGGCAGCCAAGAACGAAAAGAACAGAATGGTACGGAAAGTAGTCCCAAAATGCCCAAAATGTTCGAGGGTATTAAAAACCAAAAAGGCGGACAAAATAACTGCCGCCGTGAAAATAGAGCCTTTTATGAGCCTATTGAGATAGTATTTTCTTTTGTATTCCTCAATACGCATCAAAAGCGTAGCAATGGGTGAAGTTGTCATAGTTGTGATTTCAATTTGAAAAAATATCTTCCATAATCAGTTCTAAATCGGGGAAAATATTGACTTTAATGGTTGGTGTGTCCTCATTTGGTTCAAAATTTCCAATTAATTCATACACACCTTTATCATTCAAAAGGTGTACCATAATTACTTTATCTTTTGGCAAAATAACCCAATATTCACGTACACCAGCACTTTCATATAGATTAAACTTCTCATTTAGGTCTTTTTTTGCGGTACTTGGAGAAGTAATTTCAATAATAAAGTCGGGAGCACCTATACATCCTTTACTGTCTAATTTTTTTGAATCACAAATAACACAAATATCAGGCTGGACAACTGTATAAATGGCATCTTCTCTTTCTTCACCATTGATTGGAAATCTTACATCAAAAGGTGCATTGTAAACTTTACATTTCTTTTTGTAAAAATAATTGGCAATTGGAGGTTCAATTTCACGAGAAATATCTTGATGAAATCTCGTGGGTGCAGGAGACATTTTATAGACTTTGCCTTTAATAATTTCTACAAAATCATCAAATTGCCACTTTAAATAGTCAGCATAAGAGTATGTTCCGTTGAGGTCTAATTGATTGATATTAGTTATCATCCTAATAATGGTATTGTATGTATTTGATTACCAGTTGATTATAAATTTTAATTTAGGTAAGAATTTCATGTTTAATGCTAAAAGCCAACTGCCAAAAGCTAAATTATCTCCAACAAAACAGGACAATGGTCAGAGTGTTTAGCTTCTGGAAGAATGGCAGAACGCACTAAACGCTCACGCATGGGTTCAGTGGCACAATGATAGTCAATCCGCCAGCCTAAATTTTTGTCCCTCGCTCCTGCCCGATAACTCCACCATGAATAATGATGGGGTTCTTTATTGAAATGTCTGAAAGTATCAATGAAGCCGCTATTCAAAAAGTCTTCCATCCATTCACGTTCTTCGGGTAAAAACCCTGAACTATTGGCATTTGACTTAGGATTATGAATATCAATGGCACGATGGCAGATGTTATAATCGCCCGATACAATCAAATTTGGAACTATTTTCGTCAAATCATTCATGTAACCTTGAAAATCAGAAAGCCATTGCATCTTAAACTCCTGACGCTCTTCGCCACTCGACCCCGAAGGCATATACACAGACATTAACGAAAAATCATCAAAATCAGTACGCAAGACCCTCCCTTCTCTGTCATAAATATCAATTCCGCAACCGTGAACTATGTTCTTAGGTTTCGTTTTTGTCAAAATTGCGACGCCAGAATATCCTTTTTTCTCGGCTGAAAACCAGTTCATATGATAACCCAAGTCTTCAAAAAGGGCTTTTTCGATTTGATTTTCTTCGGCTTTGACTTCCTGTAAGCAAATCATATCAGCATTTGTTGCCTTTAACCAATCTACAAAACCTTTGGAAATGGCTGAACGAATGCCGTTTACATTATAAGTTAATATTTTCATTTTGAGTATAACAGGTTTCTAACCTGTTAATGGAGTCTGATTAACAGGTTAGAAACCTGTTGTACCTTTATACAAAAACTTCTTTTTCAAAATACTCAATCACATGAGCTTTCATTAATTTTTCTTGTTCAACGATATTTACAAAAGGCAAAGGTTGAACCAATTTCCAATGGGGCCAGCCATCTTGGTCAGTGCCTTCAAGTTCGTAAATTCCACTAAAACTTAATGCCTTGCAGATGGCAATGTGCATCAAATCTTGTTTCTGTTCTTTCGTAAAAAACTGATGACCTTTGCCCAACTCTTGTACGCCCATGAGGAACAAAACAGAATCCAAATCGGCGGGACGTTTGCCGATGGTGTCTTCTAATTTATCTAAAAGTGATTCCCAATCTTGGGTTAAATTTTCTGTCATAATTATTGATTGATTAACTCCTCCCAATACTCAGTTGCACGCCTCAAATGTGGTATCACAATCGTTCCACCGATGAGGGTTGCGACTGAAAAGATCTCTTGAATTTCCTCAGAATTTACGCCCAATTCATAACATCTTCCGAGGTGATATTTGACACAATCATCACACCGCAAGACCATCGAACACGACAGTCCCATCATCTCTTTTGTCTTCTCCGACAAGGCTCCATCGGCGTAAGTATTGGTGTCAAGATTGAAAATTCTTTTGATAACTTTATTATCCGAAGCCATGATTTTTTCATTCATCTTACCTCGATAATCGTTGAATTCTTTTACTAAACTCATGCTGTTTTTTTAGGAATAATTTTGTAATATGGACTGCTTTGTCCGCTGAAATTTGACATCGGACAAGGCTGTCCGTTCTACCATAAAACAAAGTTAATCATTATCACCGACTACCAATCTTTTCAAAAGATTTTGTACCTTTAATTTTCAAAAAATAAACCACTAATTCTCTCATGTTTCAATCATTCATCGACCTCATTTTTCCAAGGATTTGTACAGGTTGCGAACAACCTCTTCAACTCAATGAAGACCAGATTTGTACGGACTGCCGTTTTGAATTACCCTTGACAAACTCCCACATTGAAACAAACGAAAGGCTTAACAATAAGTTTAGGGGTAAAGTAAAACTTGAACATTCACTCGCCTACTTAAAGTTCGTAAAAGGAGGTAAAGTTCAGAATATTATGCACCATTTGAAGTATAAGGGAAACATTGAGGTAGGAGAGCTTTTAGGAAGGATGTACGGAGCTGAGTTAAAAGAAAAGAGTTTTCCTGATAAATTTGACTTGATTTTGACTGTTCCTCTTCATAAAAAACGATTAATCATTCGAGGATATAACCAATCTGACTGCATTGCAAAAGGACTTTCGGAGAGTATGGGAATCGAATGGAGAGGTGATGTTCTGAAAAGAGGGATTGAAACTGAAAGTCAGGTAAATAAATCAAGATTGGAACGGTATGAAAATATGCAAGATGTCTTCTTTGTGGATAAACCAGAAGGGCTTGCAGAACGAAAAATCGTGCTTGTGGATGATACCATCACGACGGGTGCAACGCTTGAATCATGTGTACTTGCACTCAATGATGTGGGAGTAAAAAATGTTTCAATATTGGCGATGGCAACCACAGATTAAGAGCAAAAAAATAAGGGTCAGATTTTGAAATCTGACCCTTATTTTTTGAGAAATTTTTACTATTTGTTAGTACCAGCTCTGATCATCGCACAACGGAATCCGATGGTTGAAGTAGCTGAATCTTGGTCGATGAAACGACGTGTTCCTGGGGCTAACCAGTAGGCAACATCCGCCCATGAACCACCTTTGAAAACACGAGATTTATTGTCCACCAAAGAGTTATTATTTTTCTTATCGTAGTTCTTTTCTTTGTCCAAAAATTCGTTTCTACGGATAGGATTTAAGTCACTAAAATCTGTATATGATAATGGGCGATATAAGTCAAAAACCCACTCGTTTACATTACCTGCCATTTGGTATAAACCAAAATCATTTGCTGGATATTCGTAGATTTCAGTCGTGATAATTGCCTTGTCATTTGACTTACCAGCGATACCCGCATAGTCTCCACGACCACGCTTAAAGTTGGCTAACATTTCCCCTTTTTTACGTCCACGAGAAGCACGCATATTTGGTCCATCCCAAGGATAAATTCTTTGATTTGTTTGGTTCTCGTCTTCGTACTGAGTACCAATCATTGCCTTTGCAGCGTATTCCCATTCAGCTTCGGTTGGTAGTCTATAAGCTGGTAAAACATTTCCAGATTCGATGCGTAATCTACCAGGAGTTGCTGCCAAAACAGGCTTGTTAGATTCAGCACCTTTCTTACCTTTGGCAGAAGAAGACCTCGAAGATTTACCGCCTTTTGTTCCTTTCTGATTTTTCATGGCAAGCTCTCTATTGACAGCCTCTGTACGCCAGCTACAATAATCAGAAGCCTGAGTCCAAGAGACACCCACAACTGGGTACATACGAAAGCCAGGGTAACGCAAATATTGCTCTACGTATGAATCGTTGAAAGCCAGTTCGTTTTTCCAAACTAAAGTGTCTGGAAGTGCCGACTCGTAAAACTCTTGTGAAGAATCTTTCTGGATTGCGTTCAAATATTCAAGATAGTGAACGTTACCTATTTCAGATTCATCCATATAAAATGATTGAACTGATACGGTTCTTTCCAAGTTGTCTCTTGAATTGATAACATCTTCTTCCAAAGCACCCATCGTAAAGCGTCCGCCTTCGATAAATACTAAGTTAGGACCTGTAGGCTGACCTTTGAAGTTTTTATCAACTTGAAAACCGCCTTTTTTGTTGTAAGCAATACCTGTTGCGGTACTTCCTTTACCTATTTTTACGCTACTTGGCTTCTTTGACTTACATGAACTTACTATGGCAAGTCCAGCTAAAAGAATAGCCATTGATTTGAGGGACAACTTCATCTGTTGAATAATTGGATTGTCGTGAATATTAAAAAAGTATTAAGTCTTTGGTATTAAGTATTAGGTAAAATTGCGAATATTTGACAAATTTACATAAATCAGCATGAAATCTGGCGGGAATGGCTGAAGATTCTGGTCAATTTGAGAATTTGATGATTTGTAATCGGGCGGCGAACCGCTTGAGAATTTATCTAAAATAATGCTTAAACACATTTTCAAATCTTCAAATTACCACATTTTCAAATTAGGATTAATTCCCAATAATTTCTTTCAAAATGCCTTTCAATTCTTCAATTGAGACGATTTTTTCAAAAATCAACATCAATTTTCCTTTGGCTTCTTTGAGTGAACACTTACGAGAATTATTCTTTACATAATCAATAATCTTGCCAAAAGTCGCTGATTTATAATACTTTTCGTTCTCAGAAGAAACGAAGTAACATTTCAGATTATTGTTTTTGAGCAATATTTTTTCCATTCCAAGCATTTCAGCCATCCATCGCACTCGCACGATTTCGATAATGTCTTTAACTTCGGGAGGCAACGGTCCGAAGCGGTCTTTCACCATTACTTCAAATTTATGCAATTCTTCCTCCGATTTCATGTCGTCTAATTGGGTGTAAAGCGACAATCTTTCTGAGATGCTGGAAACGTATTTTTCGGGTATAAGTACCTGTAAATCAGTCTCAATTTGACAATCTACTTTAACTGCTTCAATGATTTCTGAAAGGTCTTTTTCAAATAAATCACGGAATTCATTCTCTTTTAATTCCTGTACGGCTTCGTCTAAGATTTTGTGGTATAATTCGTACCCTAAATCGTTAATAAAACCGCTTTGCTCTGCCCCCAAGAGGTTTCCTGCTCCACGTATGTCCAAATCCCTCATG
>JAYUOX010000451.1:0-7129 GCA_043760595.1 Cytophagales bacterium | reverse complement strand
AATGAGGAAATGATTATTGATTTTCCAGAAGCTGATTTCTCGAACCCTACGCAGTGCATGGCATTGGCAATTAAGAGCGAGCAAATTCAAGAAACGGTAAATTTATTAAATGAAAATTATGCTAAAATTGAAGACCATGAGCAGTGGAAAATTGATGAAAATACGTTCCATTTAAAAAATTCTTTGGAAGTAACTAACACGGTTGATAGGTTAGTAAAACTCTCGACAGAAACCAATTCAGCAAAGGATTTATTTGCCAATTTTATGATTAATGAGCTGTTAATCAGGCTGATGCAAACGCAAGCAAGAGTTTTAATTGTAGATAATTATAAAAAATACGTTAATGTAAATCGCTTTTCTTTTGTGATTCAGTATATAAAAGAACACCTCACCGAGAAATTAAGCATCGAAAAATTGTGTGATTTGGCTTGTATGAGTAAGCCCAATTTCTTTCGTCAATTCAAGCGAGAATTAGGGATTACGCCCCTCGATTATATCAATCAAGAACGCATAAAAATTGCCAAGGAGCTACTGGCAGAAACGAAAAACGACATAAGTGATGCCTGTTTCAAAGCGGGTTTTGGCAGTACGAATTACTTCTTCATTATCTTCAAAAAATACGTAGGAATCACGCCTGGGAAGTTTAAGGAATTGTGTTTGCTGACGGGGGAGAGGGGGATGTTGGGCGTTTCGGTGTAATTCAAAAAAGCCTTCAAATTTTGTTTTTGAGGGCTTTTTTGTAATTAATTGTTACTAATTTCTGGGTAAAGACAAAATTTATAATCAGTCAAAACTGGTGAAAATTATTGATTTTGGCTAATTATAAATCGGAATTATAGACTTTAAGTCGCAAGACCCCTCCCAAGGGTTCAAAACCCTTGGGAGGGATAATTTAGGACACGAAAATGGTTTTGCGACTTAATCACTATAATTCCGTTATAAATTGATACCCCCTAAAACTCGTCTTTTTTGTTAATTGTAGCTGCGTATTGATTTACACTTATCTTAATTGATAGAAGTTTATACCTCAAACAAAGTCCTCAATTCCACTGCTTCCTCTGGCTTCATTCTACCTGCCAAGACCAATCTCAATTGACGACGGCGTAAGGCTCCGTCATATAATTCTTTTTCTTCCTGGGTTTCTGTAATTGTCTGTGGAACATCAATCGGGCGACCACTTTGATCAACAGCTACGAAGGTAAAAAATGCTTTATTGGTCGTTACACGCTCTTGTGCAGGGATATTTTCAGCCCAAACATCAATCACTACTTCCATCGAAGAGCTAAATGCTCGTGTAACTTTGGCTTGAAGTGTTACGACACTACCCAATGGAATCGGCTCTTTGAAGGAAACATTATCGACTGAGGCAGTAACAACAATGCGATTGGAGTGTTTCTGGGCACATATTGCTCCCACCACGTCCATCAATCGCATGAGATTGCCACCCATAAGGTTGCCTAATGTGTTAGTATCATTCGGAAAAATCATTTCGGTCATGGTGGTTAATGACTCTGAGGGGGTTTTAGTTTTTATCATTTTTATTAGGTTTTAGGTGTTAGGTATTGGGTGATAGAGAATCAGCGTAACCACTAAAACCTAACCATTAAAACCTAATCCCTACATTTCTTTTACTTCACTAATTTCATCAAGATTGACAGTTTTGAAATTTTCATAGACTTTCAAGATAATTGCCAAAGCTACTACCGATTCACAGACAGCTACGACAATGACGAACATCGCAAACATTTGTCCTTGCAAATTGGGGTCATTTTTACTGAATGCCACCAAATTAAGATTGACGGCATTGAGCATTAATTCTATACCCATCAACACCACAATTACGTTGCGTTTGGTAACAACAACTGCCAAGCCAATGCTGAAAAGCAAGGCACTGGTTAAGAGGTAGTATGAGAGAAAACTGTTGTCCATTTTACACTTTTTTACTCAAATAAGCTGCCCCGATAAGGGTTGCCATTAATAAAATTCCTGATGCCTCAAAGGGCAAAACGAAATTGGTCATTAGCTGAATTCCGATGGTTTTTGTGGTAGCTGCGGGTTCAATGGTTTTAAATAACCCTGACTGAATATCCATAAATCTTGCTCTGGCAAAAGTGTAAAAAAGCAATGAAAACACACCTCCTGCCACTAAAAAGCCCAAAATTTGATTGATGCTTTCCGTAAAAATATCGTTTTTGATATTCTGTTTGTTACCTCCATGATTGGTAAGCATTACCCCAAAGATTAATAAAACTAAAATCCCCCCCACATACACGAGTATCTGCGTAATTGCCATAAAATCTGCCCCTGCCAATACGTACAAAGCGGAAATTCCCAAAAATGTCATCAACAAGCTGAATGCGGCATAAAGCACATTCTTCGACCACAAAACCACACTCGCCGAGAGAACAGTTAGGATAATGAAGGCTATGAAAATGTATTGAATCACGTTTGGTTATTGGTTATTAGGGAATTAGTCATTGGTATTTTCCACCTTTGGTTTTGGCTTAAAACTTGGCTTGAAAACAGGCTTAGGTTTTGGAACTTCGTCAATCAACTGTTCATTATTAATTATCACTTGTTCACTAATAACTACTTTTGGCTTAAAAACAGGCTTTGGTTTTGGAACTTCACTTACAGACTGTTCACTGTCAATTGATAACTGTTCATTGACGATAACCTCCTGATTTTCAGCTACTTTTGGCTTGAAACTTGGTTTGAAAACAGGTTTTGGTTTTGGGACTTCTGGAATTATCTCTTCTATTTTTTCTGCAACTTCTTGATTGTCAACTGCTTTTGGTTTAAAACTTGGTTTGAAAACAGGTTTTGCTTTTGGGACTTCTGGAATTATCTCTTCTATTTTTTCTACAACTTCTTGGCTTTCAATTGGTTTAGACTTAAAACTTGGTTTGAAAACTGTTTTGGGCTTTAAACTAACCTTGACCTCTTCACTATTCTCTGCTCTCTGTTCACTTTTAACTGATCTCAACGCCTCCTTTTCAGCCATAAACTGCTCGTATAATTCACGTTTTTCTTGTGATTGTTGAGCTGTTAGATTACCAAATTCAAAATTATGAGTCGTTATATCAAAAGTTGAAAAATCGTATTCCGAAGTCATCGTAAGGCATTCTGTTGGGCAAACAGTCGTACATAATCCGCAGAACATACATTTTGACATATCAATATCAAACTTGGCGGCATACAAGCGAATCGCCGAACCGTCAGAAGCATAGCCTGCAATGCCCGTGGCTTTGATAGGTTCTATTTCGATACAATCTACGGGGCAAACTTTGGCACATTTATCACAGACAATACAATCGTCCATTTCGTTGTGCAATTGATACCGTCCATTATCTGGCAAAGGCAAATGCTGATGCGGATATTGAAGCGTTACAATGCCTGTTTGTTGTTTGAAATAATCAGGATTATCCACAAAAATAGGACTTCGGCTTTGGCGTGCATCCATAAAGTGCCTCCAAGTCAATGAAAGACCCCTCAGGGAAGTTTTGATACCTTCCTTTATGTTTCCAAAATATGTATTGTTCGCTCCTTTCATTCTTACGGTACACGGTGAACGGTGAAAGATTCACGAATCTGACGACCTATCAATTCCGTGAACCGTTTACCCTACAAAGTTACGTTTGCATTTTTAACAAAAGAATAGGTTTTAAAAGTTTCTAAGGAATGGGAATTAGTTTATGTTATTTCTGTCATGTTGAACGAAGTCAGACATCTGTTTAAAACTTACGCATCTGTTTCACTTCGTTCAACATGACAAATAACGTAATCGCAGCGGCGAACCGCCTAAATACTAACGGGTACTTATTAACAATAAACCCCGTCAGAAAATCTAACAGGGCTTATCAGTCAAAAACTTCCGTACTCCTTTAATTTAAGTAACTAATATCTAATAATCGATACTTTTATTTTGGTAACTCGTTGATTTTAAAGTCGATAGCAGACAGCCACTTACATATCCTTCTTCAATTTATCCTTAAAAGTCTTCTGTAACTTATCCATCTTTGGTTTGATAACTACCTGACAATAAGGGTTATAACCGTTCAAATCGTAATAATCTTGGTGATAATCTTCGGCTTTTGAATAATCTACAATCGCCGTAATTTCCGTTACGATTGGATTCGGAAAAACGTGTTCATCGTTCAATTTTTTCTTCCAAGCCTCTGCTGCAGCCTTTTGATTTTCGTTGTGATAAAATACGCCCGAACGATACTGTGTACCTGCATCTCCACCCTGACGATTCAAGGTTGTAGGGTCATGGGTCTTCCAGAATATCTCCAAAATCGTATCAAACGATACTTTTTTAGGGTCGAAAACTACCTGCACAACCTCCGCACAACCCGTATTACCCGTACACACCTCCTTGTAGGAAGGTTTTTTGGCTTGTCCGTTTGAATATCCTGATTCAACTCTCACAACACCCTCTACTTGTTGAAAAACGGCTTCAACGCACCAAAAACATCCTGCCCCAAAGGTGATAATTTCCATTCCTTCCATATTGACTTTTTCTTCGTTCATTTTTTTGCTAATTTTCTGATTTTCAGTCTTTTGACCACATGATATACTTGTAAATAATGTAATTATTCCAAGAATCAAAGAATTTATTTTTGTCTTCATTATTGATAAAATTTAAAAGATAACGTAATTTTGCAACCTCAATGTTTGTTTTTCGATGTTGGATGTTAGTTTTTTTCAAACCGAACATCGAAGTACGAACGTCAATTACCGTTTTTCAAACCAAACATCGAAAAACGAACATCTAACCGAGCGACGGTCGCATCGAATACATAAAACCACAAAAGATGCCAAAAAGTTACAATTCAACAGTTTTACAACGCTGGAAAGAGTCCCTCTCTACTTCTGGATTTACCCCAAAATTACTCATAGCCGTGGCAGTATTTGTGTCGGGGGCAATACAATTTCCTACTTATTTCAGAAATATTCAAAAACGACAAGGTATATTATTGAACGATTTTATCTTGGACAATATCCCTGCCCTTGACGTTTCCACGCTCATTTTTGCCATCATTTACGGACTTTTAATTTATATGCTCCTACGAGTTTTGCGTAAACCTGACTTATTTTTGTTGTTTGCTCTTACTTTCGTTATCGAAACAGTTTTCCGAATGACGACCATCTATCTATTCCCCCTAAATCCACCCACAAACTTAGTAATTCTACACGATATCTTCTCCGAATTATTAATCTATGGAGACGCTGAACCCATCACAAAAGATTTATTTTTCTCAGGACACACAGCGACGATGGTAATGATTTGGTTGTTTGTTCAAAGTAATACCGAAAAAATTATCGCTGGAATCGCCACCTTTGTATTAGCGTTCTTGTTATTAATTCAACACGTACATTATACAATAGATGTGTTGGGAGCACTATTTTTTACGTATCTTTCATACCTAATTGCCCGTCAAATCGCTGACAAGAAATGGCAGACAACCGTGGGCGTAATGATTAGCTTTTATGTAGTACTTCAAACGGTTTTTTACTTAAGTACAAAAATCGGTTAAGTACAAAAATAACGAAAGGTCAAATCGTAGGATAATCAGAATATCCGTTTACTGTTCGGTAAATAATTTTGTTTCATCGTCAAAAAAATCCTTCAGTTTTTGAAACAATCATTGTAAAAAAACGGATTTTTATATGATATTTCTTAGAATTATTAATAATTTTCTAACGAAAAAATTACAATTTGATTACATTCAATTAATTTGCATCGTTTTATCAAACACCAAAAGTGCTTTTTTTCGATTTGGTAAAAAAGAATATATGGTTTAGCCCAACTATGTATTTAGCCTGACTCAGAAAATAGTAAAACTTTCTTTTGTACAATTTTTTACAACGCTAAATTTATCAAAAAATGTAGCTTTTGTAGCGAGAACTTCAAGAAATAAGTTCTTGTAAACCACATTAAATCAAAGGGTAAAAATATGGTAAAGTTCGAGTACAAAACCTTTCCATTTGGCGAGGTTCTAACCCAAGAGCAAAAAGAGTATTTCCGTCTGTACGGAGTTATTCACTTCAAAAATTTTATCAACGCTGACACCATCAAGACTTTCATTGACGAATTGAGTAAAATCGAACAGAAGTGGTTGGAAGAAGGCACTGAAAAAATAAACGGTATTCCCCTAAAATTCGGGAAAGACCCACAAGGCAACAAAATGATTCAGAGAATGTGCTTTACCAACAAACATAGTGCTACTCTCGCTGAGTTTTTGAAAGACCCACGTTTACAATTATTGATTGAGTTATTAGCCCCTTACGACGGACGCATCAGCGACGAAGAAAAGGACGGTTTGGTATTTAATCACTACGTGAACGCTGCCAACAGCAAGTTTACACAAATGGGATGGCATACCGACAGCCCACGTGATTTGTTTTTGGGTCAAAAAATTCTTCCAATGCTAAACGTTGGGATTCACTTAGATAATTGTCCATCTTCTAATGGTGGTTTGAGAGTATTACCTGGAACACAAAATCAGAGTGTTTTTAAATTATTATTTGGCAAAAAACAATTTGTAGATCATAAACCTGATGCACGTGAGGTAGGTTTTGAGATTGAAGCAGGAGATTTGACCGTACATGATGGTCGTTTGTGGCATCGTGTAGAAGTATCGCCAAACGTAGGAGAAAAATCTCGCCGTCGTGTCATGTACGTACCCATCATTACGGGTAAATATATGCCGAAAAACGAGAATAGTAAGACCCCTTTCTATCACCGTTTTGCGAAGGTGGTGCAGAAGTAGGGTTTAGTTCTTAAAAAAGCCGTTAGAAATGATTTCTAACGGCTTTTTTGATATTTATCCATTATTATTTTTGGAGAAATGTACCTAAAAAAACAACGATTTCTCCAAAGATAGTAACATCTTTGGAGAAATGTACCTAAAAAACAACGATTTCTCCAAAGATAATCTCAGTTCAAACCATAAAAAGAGCCACAACTTTCGTCATGGCTCTTTTTTAAGAATTTGTTTCAGCTAATTACTTAACTTCAACTTCAGCACCAGCTTCTTCTAATGATTTCTTCAAACCTTCAGCTTCGTCCTTAGAGATACCTTCTTTAACAGCCTTTGGAGCAGCATCAACTAAATCCTTAGCT
>JAYUOX010000450.1:0-21881 GCA_043760595.1 Cytophagales bacterium | reverse complement strand
ATTATTTCAAGACTGCCATTGCCGTTGCACCCGTAACCAACTGGCGTTTTTATGACACCATTTACACTGAAAGATTCCTAAGAACACCCCAAGAAAATGCCACGGGTTACGATGAAAACTCACCCGTAACCTACGCCAAAAACCTAAAAGGCAACTTCCTATTAGTACATGGCACAGGCGATGATAACGTACATTTCCAGAACTCAGTGTCCTTGGAAGATGCCCTCATCAAAGCCAACAAACAGTTCCAATCGTTCTATTATCCAAACAAAAATCATGGGATTTATGGAGGTAATACTCGCTTGCATTTGTTTACGATGATGACGGGGTTTTTGGAGAAGAATTTGTAAGGGATTTCTTTTAAAAGATGCTCAAAAGCTGTCATTGCGAGCATAGCGAAGCAATCTGTTGGAATTTGGGAAGGTGTTTGATTGACTTTTTTAGTAAACTGACAGATTACTTCGCTTTGTTTATAATGACAAATAACCACGAATCAAATGAATAGCAAAAACTCTCAGAAATCTCAATTTTTAGTTGTTAAAGATACTTTCAAAGATATATTTATGGTGTTGAATTTTTGGGTAAAAAAGGTAAAAGAAAAATTTTATGGATTATATGTTTTTGGAATTTATGTAATGATTATTATCGCTTTTGCTTTTGGGTATAATTCAATCTATCAAACTAATCCAAATAATTTTCTGATTAGTAATCATGATTTAGATCAAAATATCAAAAACCAAAGTATTGCTGACCAAAAACAAGATTCAGCTTCTATTTTAAAAGATTTGAATGTAAAGAAAATGGAAATGGATCGTTTAAAATCAGCCAACAATGCATTAAATCAGTTTGATAAAGATTCCACTTCTCTCTTAATTTTCAATAATATAAGACCTGATTCCATAATATATTTTGGACGTAAATCATTCAGTTTAAGATTGATAAAAAAAAACACGATTGGATATTTAATTCAACCTGTTTTTGAAAATCAGAATTATAGATATGAAGTAAAAACTAACTACCGAAAACTAAGTTATTATTTCTCGGATGATAACCATACTATTAACATGAGTATTGTTGTAAAAAATAAAAAGCAAAACAAACTAATATATTTTGACCAATTTTTTTATCGCTCCCCAGAAAGAAGAAATAACAGAAAATATATAGATATTAAGATTTTCTATGCAAGGGCTATTTGGCTACAAAACGATTGGATAAAAGATAGAATATTTGAACGAGAAAAAGAGTATCAAGACTTAAAAGACAGACAAAACACAATAACAACTCAATTAAGAGATTCAAATCATTATTTATCGTTTTGGGATTTTCTTTATTTTAGTACAATTACTCAATCATCAACAGGCTACGGGGATATTCTGCCAAATAGTAGGTTTGTAAGAATGACTGTTACTTTTCAAATCATTGCAGGATTATTTGTTTTAGGTATTTTGATAAATAGCAAATCTAAGGATAAATAACAAAAAATGCCTCTGTAAATCAAACAGAGGCATTTTTTGTTTCTTTATTTTCAGAAGCTACTAACATTCCTTTTTCAGTCAGGAAACGTTTATCTCTATCTATTTTGTCTTTAAATAGCATATCACGATTAACATTGTCTAATCGTGGATTATACTTAAAATGAGATTCTTTTTCTTTCAAAGGCATTTTTTATTATAAATTATTTTTTTCTAAACTCGCTTTTCTATTCAATTCATCAACTATATCTTTTGGCAAACCATGTTCTTTTAGAAATGCTCTGGCACGTTCCATTTTTTCTTTAAAGAAAACTTGTCCCTCCAAATAATCAAGGGCAGGATTATAAGTGCTTCGTTTGAAGGCATAACCATTTTTCGTAATACTTGCTTGTGTTTTCATAATACTAAAATACTTGGTTTTTTTGTAAAATCAAAAAAGCGATATAGTTTTTGTCCTTTGAAAATGTTTCCCATCCATTTTCAGTAAACCCTCTGACATTAACAATTAAACTAATATCGGCAAAATATCTATTAATTTTCATTTGATACAAGCGTGTTCGTCGTGGTTTTTCTCCTTCGGGTATGCTTCCAATAAAAAATATTTGTGCATCAGGATATTCTATCCAAAAATCAGAAACAGTCCCAGCTACCGTTGCTAAAACTTGTTCAGTATCTCCATTTTTGCTTATTATTTGGTCATCTAATTGTCCTGTTTGTTCATTAAAATCACCAAACCCTAAATTATAAACACTTGCATTAAATGGGAGTCCAATATCTTCTGGATTATTAAATTTAGAGTATATTACCCTCTTTTTTATTATTTTCTCTCCAACGCTTTCAAAAGTAAAGACCAAACTACTAACGGTAGATTCAGTTTTGTATTTTTCTATTTGCATTTGTTAGTGGTAAATTGTACGCTTATTAGTGGTTGTAAAGATAATAGTTAAAATACAAATATCAATATATTACTAAATAAATGCTATATTTGACTTTAAAAAAACACTATCAATATGTTGTATAAACAATTAATAGATTCCATAGAAACTACGCATCATTCACTCAGAAAAAGAGCGATTTCGTCCATCAAAAGAACACGACCCCGATTGAAAAATATTACGGAAAGATTTTTAACAACCATAATTGATTGCTTTGAAAATAAAAGGAACGTAATTTTGCTTTAAATAATTCTGAAATGTAGGTTTAGAAAAATCACTATGATTGTTAGCAAAATCCTTACGGCATTAAAGCACTTCTTCTTTCACAAAAGGAATATTATCATTATTTATGCCTTTTTAGCGATTTGGATGGGGTTTTTGAAATATCATATAAATTCTATCAATAATTACCTCATTTTCAAAAATACGTATTTTCATTTTATCAACTCCCAAAATCTATACACCGAATACCCAAATCTGTATTTTGACACTAATCATTACGGTCCTTTTTTCTCAATTATCATCGCTCCTTTTGCTCTTTTGCCTGACTGGTTAGGTTGCCCGCTTTGGAATTTGTTTAATGCGTCCGTATTATTATTCGCCATTTTCAAATTACCGCTCTCCGAAAATAAACAGAAAATCATTGCCCTGCTATGCCTCAATGAAGTCGTTACGGCATTGGCTTCTTACCAATTCAATGTGGCAATCACGGGGCTATTGTTGCTCACCTTCATCTTTTTAGAAGCACAAAAAATATATTTAGCTTGCACGACCATTATCATTGGTATGCTCACTAAACTTTATGGGGTTATCGGTTTTGCATTTTTCTTTTTTATTAAGCAAAAGGTGAAATTTATAGGTCTTTTTGCCTTGGCATTTGTATTGTTATTAATGTTGCCAGCACCTGTATCAAGCGTGTCATTTTTATTTCAGAGTCATCAGGATTGGTTCAATTCCCTTGTGTATAAGGCAAATTATAACGTAACCAGCGATATGGCGGATATTTCGTTTTTGGGGCTTATCAGAAGTTGGTTTGGAGTCGATATAAATGTTTTGTACGGCTGTGTTGTAGGTGCATTAGTGTTAGGATTTGCCCTTTTACGACGAAATCAATACGATTTTTTATCCTTCCGATTATTGATTTTGTGTAATACGCTCTTGTGTATTGTACTTTTCAATACCAATGTCGAATCCCCAACTTTTGTGATAGCGTTCTTCGGAATAGCAATATGGTATGTCATTGTTCCCAAAACTCAATACATTCACTTTCTGCTGATTTTTGCGATGATATTGACCAGTTTATCAGCAACCGATTTATTCCCAAAATTCATTCGATTAGAATATATAAAACCATTAAAGCTCAAAGTATTGCCCTGTATTTTTATTTGGGTTGATATATCTTATAAATTATTGTATCATCAGTTTTCAACATATACCCATGACTCAAAATAGTGTACAATCAGACGAGAGTCTAAAACCTAAAAATTGGGACGGCTTTTGGAAAAAATCGCCCGATGGTTTTAATGATATAATGAACGAATCCACCATTTTCGTTGGGGAGAAATTAATAGAACATCACTTCATCAATAAAACCAATCAGGTCTTAGATTTTGGTTGTGGTCCAGGTTTTTTGATTGACTGTATCAAAAACGACACTAAAACCGTCATGGGCGTAGATATTTCGGAAACGTATATCGAAACTTGCAAGGAAAAATTTAAGGACAATCCGAACCTAACTTTCCAACATCTTAGCCCCTACAGCCATACACAAGTGGCAGAAATAATCAGTAGCCAAAAGATAGATACGGTCATTATTTTGAGTATATTACAATACTACAATTCTAAAGATGAGGTCATTGATTTGATTTTGAATTTGAAAAAAGCCTCAAAAAATCAAAAATTCAGGTGTATTATTGCCGATTTAATCCCTGAGAATCACTCTTTTATTTCGGATGTAAAAGACTTGGTTTTTCATGCCATCAAAAAACGTTATGTAGGGACTTTGGCGAAATTTATTTTATATACTTTCAATTCGGATTATAGTAAATTTAAAAAAAGCGGAATGTTGCAGTTGGATTATGATTTTTTTGAAAAAATTGCCAAAGAAAATCAAATTAAAATCTATAAAACAGAGCAGGTTACGTTACATTCAGGACGTTATAATGTGTGCTTAGATTTTTCAAAATAATCAAAAAACTATTTCCCGTGTAAGTACCCGCACAAATCCATAATTCTCAAATTTTAAGGTTTCCAAACTCCATGTATTTCAAACATATAATCACCCGAACCTAATTGCATTTTTACCTTCCCATTTTCAAGCATCAAATTGCTTATTCCGCTTGATTGAGCTATGTTTTTTCCACTTTCCTTTACTTGATTTATTGCTTTGGCGGGTAAATATAGGGTGGCAGATGTGTTGGCAGGAATGGTAGTTTTATACATCCATTTATCGCCCTCATGTCGCCATTCGCTACTGATTTTGCCATAAACCGAATCATAAAAACCTTTTGCCCAAGTCATTTTTTTATCAGGGTCGGGCATGGGTTGTAAAATGATTTTTTTGAAGCCAAAACTCTCTGGATTTCGCTGAATGCCCAATGAATAATTATACATCCAACTTGCCACCGCCCCAAACGAATAATGGTTAAATGAATTCATGCTATTATTGCCCCCAAAACCATTTTCTACGGTATAAGAATTGAGTCTTTCCCAAATAGAAGTTGCTCCATTCACCACAGAATACAACCACGAAGGATAGCTTTTTTGTTGTAAAAGTCGGTAAGCAATGGCTTCATTGCCATGATCGGGGAGGGCTTGCATGATGGATGCCGTGCCGATAAAACCTGTCATTAGCGAGTATTCGGGGCGTTCTACACCATCATCGTCTTTGTTTTTTCGTTGAATGGTTTGGGTTAAATTTTGAATGGCGAAAGGTTTATTTTCATCATCAAAAACCCCCAAAGCTAAGGGAATTGCATAAGAGGCTTGCGTGTCTATCAGTTGCCCTTTATCGGTTTTTTGTTTGCCTTCGCTTTGATTGGGAGGTCCCACAAAACCCGTTTTAACGCCTGATTTAACCGTTTTATGAGAATTTTTATCGACATAAATTTCGTTCAGAGCCTTTTTAATAACTTCATATCTTGCCATGAAATTAGCGGCATCAGCGGGTTTATTCAATAGCTTTGCCGACTTCGTCATAATCTCTAAATCATAAGCATAATAAGCCATCCAGAACAGGGTATTATCATTTTTATTACCTTCTGGACTCAACCAATCGCCCAGAGGACCTTCGTTTAAGATTCCAGTATTTTCATCAACCTTTGTGTCTAAAAAATCCACGTACTTTTTCATGGATTCGTAATGCTCTTTCAATAATTGCAAATCACCATATTATTGGAAAGTTTCCCAAGCCACCACAATACCCGCACTTCCCCAAAGCGTACCGCCAAAACCTCCGCCCATCGGAGCAACATCCGTGAATCTGCCATCGTCAAATTGCACATCACGCATACCCAAAAGGTGTCTCCTCAAAAACAAATCAGCATTGGTTAAATAGGTGGCACTTCTCAAAAATACCGAAATATCGCCAGACCAACCCATGCGTTCATTGCGGGCGGGCGTGTCTGTCGGAATCGAAAGAAAATTACTTCGTAACGACCACGTAATATTGTTCCAAAGTTTATTTACCAAGTCGTTTGAGGTTTCATAAGTGGAACTCAACTCGTTTATCGAACTGATTACCAAGCCTTTAACATCATTTACGGCAATGGCTTCACCAATACCCGTAATTTCTACATAACGATAACCATGAAAGGTAAATCGGGGTTGGATGGTCTCATCGCCACCTTTCAAAATGTAGGAATCCTGCGTAAGTGCCGCACGGATATTTTCCATCATCACCATGCCTTCATTTCCTTTATAATCAGGCAGATTTGGATATTTTACTTCGGCATAACGGAGCGTAATTTCCTGCCACTTTTTACCATTTTTAATTTTAATTTGTGGTACACCCACCATATTTTGCCCCATGTCATACACAAAAACCTTGGGGCGAACTTCCTCCACGCTTTGAGCCGTGAGGGTTTTATCGTTTTTGTCGTAACCCACTCGATAAATATTCAATTTTGCCAAACCATCAGGAGCTTCCGAAACATTGGTAATATCCAATTCAAACGTGATATAACTTTGATTTTGACCACTTTGGACATTCATTAAATTCAAATCTTTCTTCATCAAACGCTTGTCATTTCCTCCAAAAACAAAGGCAGCTTTAGTGGTATTGGCGTTTTTGTCTAATTGAATACTGTACTCAAATTTAAAAACTGACAAATAATGCGAGTATAGCACCAAATCGTCATTACTTCCGCCAATCCATTTTGCAAGACGTTGCCCGGCATCGTCCCAAGCGGAAATGCTGGTATTCAACAAACCCGTTTCAAACCAAGATGAATTTGTAACGATTCCTTTGAGATTATCCCAAACGGTAATTTTCCACACGTAGCGAGTGGTTGCTTGCAGTGAACTTCCTGTATATTCGATGCCATGAGAAATGTCTGAATTTATCTTTTTAGAATCCCAAACTACTTGATTTTTAGCATCAGAAACCACAATTTGATAGGCTTTTTGTTGATAGCCTCTTTTATTGCCTGATGCCTTCATTTGCCAAGAAAAATGAGGATTGGTAATATCAATTCCGAGTGGATTTGACTGGTAATCCACCTGCAATTTTTCCAAAGAAATATCCGTAGAAGCTACAAGGTTGGTAGCTAAAAGTAGGAGGAAAAGGGTTAGTATTTTTGCATAATTATAGCCCCCCGACCCCCGAAGGGGGAATTTGTTACTTAGTGATAAGGTCGTTCAAAACTCCCCCTTCGGGGGCTGGGGGGCTTTTATTTCCTAAATTTTCGCCTTCAAATAATCCAAACTCTTTTGTAAAGCTATTTCTGGATTTGCCACCATGTCTTGTTCTACGAAATAATGTTCAACGCCTATTTCTTTGGCTTTTTTCACGATACCTTTCAAGTCCAAAACACCATCACCAGCGGTGGTCATATACGGAAAAAGTGGCATCCATTGACCCATACTTCCACCATCGCCAGAGAACTGTTTTTTCTCCTTCATATCCTTCAAATGCAGCATTTTATAACGATTTGGGTATTTTGTGAGATACTCCACAGGGTCTGCGCCGCCCGCAGTCGTCCAAAAAATATCCATTTCAAAGAATACCAAATTGGGGTCAGTATTATCAAAAATAACTTGTAAAGGAATCTGCCCATCCATTGGTTTTATACCGTAGCCGTGGTTATGATACCCGAATTTTATGCCATTTTTCTTGGCATCAGCACCAATTTTATTAAAGGTATCGGCAATGCGTTTGTAGTCATCGAGAGTTTTGCGTTTGTCTTCTGGAATGGCAGGGAGCGTTACATAAGTTTGCCCTAAAATATGAGCTGCTTCGCCCAATTTATCCATGCCCGTCATCAGCGTGTCCAAATCCGTGTGCGTAGCGGGTGTACGTAAACCATTGTCAGATAGCATCTTTTTGAGGTCTTTGATGTCTCTGCCAAAATATCCACTACCGCTAAAACCTAACATTTTACCCGCACCAGCCCAACTTTTTTGAGCAGACTCAGCACTGAATGGAAATGGTCCGAACAATTCTAATTCTTTGTAGCCCATTTTCGAGAGCATCTTGATACCTTTTTCAAAATCCTCTGAGAGCATTTTGGGTAAAGAAAAAAGTTGGATTCCCATTTTATTTTCCAAGTTCATTTCGGCAAAAATATTTTGGAATGGAGTCATGGCTACTGCCGTTAATGCTCCTGTAGTTTTTAAAAAATCTCTTCTGGTTGTCATTTTATTTGGGGATTTGTTATTTTAAAAATTTACCACAACTCGCTGATAACGAGTCATTTGTGGCATTCCATTGTCTGTTATTTCCAAAATTAAATGGATAGTTTCGCCTTTTTTAATATCATTGGGCATTTTGAAAGACGCATTTTTACTATTAGCATTTTGGATGGCAATCTTACCATTATATGTATCTACCTCCTCATATTGCCACCAACGATAATTCAATTTATTACCGTCGGGGTCGGTTGCTTTTCCACTCAATTCTATGGTTTGATTAGGTTTGGCAATTAGATTTTGACCATGATTTAATGTTACGTTGGGTACATGATTAGCATTTTTATAGTCCTTCACACACCAATCGGCACGAGCGGCGAAGTCATTTTGTAATGTTTCCAACCAACGAATTTATGCATAAGCCAAATCTATTTTTTGGGTAATTGGGTTAAAGTCCGCCGCCGCTTCACCGTCTTCCCAACGATTGAGGGCTGTGGGAGATTGCACCAAACGACCACCCCAACCACCATTTTGTGGATTTTCAAGATTCCCCAGACCTACATCAACTAAATGTAAAAATGCAGGTGAATCGCCTTCTGAAATAAAATCATATTGCCCAAAACTCCCCCACTGGTTCTTTTTAGCTTTTTCCATACTACTATAAATATCATCAATTTCACCCGCAGGAGGGTTTCCATCGCCATAGCTGTAATACATTTTGGTTAAAGCTCCGTGGTTGTTAATGATTTTCTCGCCCATGAATTTACCTTCCAAAAATGGGTGTAACTCCTTAGGAACAGCCGTTTTCCAGAAGTATGCCAAACACCAAAACTGTTTTGAATTATAGTAAATCTTGATGTCTTTCCAGTTCACAGAAATATATTTGCGGTAGGTGGCGTCTTGGTCAAGGATGGCGTAAATGATGGCTTTTTTACATACTTTGGCATAAATTTCTTGCCATTTAGCGGTGCTTTTATATTCGTCTTCGATTGATTTTAAGGCTCTTGCGATAGTGTTTGTGCCACCCCAAACTTGTAAATAAAGCGGAGTAATATCATCATCGAGCAATTTTTTTTTGATAAAATCTGAACCGTCCGTATTTTTTTCCATTTCACCTTCAAAATCAATATTGCCGATACTGACAAGGCTTTTTAGGTGTGCGGAAGTTGGATAGTTTGGCGAATGTTTTTTTAGGTTTAGATAGACTTTTCCATAAGCATCAATCAGGTTATAAATCCAGTCTGTACCTGCCCAACGCAATTCGGTTCTTTCGCCGTACATTTTCTTAGTCATATCCATTTCAGAGGTAAACTTTGTACCCTTCCCATCGCCCTTATAATGCCATTGCGAACTTGAAATGACGAGTCCTTGAATGTCAAATTCATTAGCATAAAGCAGCAATCGGATGAACGAATCCACATCATCCAATTCGCCATCGGTTGTAATGATGGTACGGGTTTTTATAGGATTGGATTTATCATTCTGAGCTGATAAAGTATAGTCAGAAATCAAAACCATTAAAAAAGTAATTAGAAGGGGATAATATTTCATTTTGAGTTACCTTAAAAATTGCTTTGAGTAATCACTGAAAAATCAAAATTGTACATATTAACCCCAGAAAGCAACAAAACGTTAAAATATACTTTCCAACAAAAAACCTTGCTCGGAATCCAAGCAAGGTTTATGTAATCAAGCATTTATATAAAGTTTTATCGGTGAACGGTCAAGGGTGAACGGTAAACGGACTAAACCGAGTCAAACCGTTCACCATTTACCGTTCACCGTGTACCGATAAACGTATCACCTTCTTATCCAACTTCCCCACTGACGTTTTTGGAATCGCCGGGGCAAATTCTACTGAACTCGGAATTGTCCATGATGTAATGGTATTATCGTCCACAAAGCGTTGCATGAAGGTTTTTAGGTCTTCTTTCGTCAAATTTTTACCTTCTTTCAACACTATCATGGCGTGTGGTCGCTCGCCCCATTTGGCATCTGGAATACCCACAATGGCAACCTCCATGACGGCTTCGTGCTGTCCGATTAAGTTTTCTAAATCAATCGAACTCACCCATTCGCCCCCCGTTTTGATAACGTCTTTTATTCTGTCCGTAATTTTCAAGGAATTATTCGCATTCATCGTAGCCACATCGCCCGTATGAAGCCAGCCATCCGACCATAATTCTTCTGATTTTTCGGGTTCGTTAAAATATCCCTGTGTCAGCCAAGGCGTGCGGGCGGTTACTTCTCCGATGGTTTCATTGTCTTTGGGTGCGGAGTTTCCTTCATCATCTAAGAGCCTCAAATCCACAAAAATCGCAGGTGTTCCTGAGCGTGTACGAGCCTCTACCTGAAAATCAACATCGGGATTTGCCTTATCTTTTGGACTCACATAAACCGTCGAAAGAACAGGACAAGTTTCGGACATTCCATAACCAGTAATCACATCAACACCACGCAAAATTGCCGCTTTTGCCAATGTTTTGGGCAAAGCCGAACCACCAATAACGACCTTCCATTTCGAGAGGTCAATATTCTGGGTTGCGGGGTGTGAAACAAGCATCTGCAATATCGTTGGAACACAATGTGAGAAGGTCGGTTTTTCTTTGACAAAACACTTCAAAACCGTCTCTGGGTCAAATTTACCTATATAAACTTGTTTGGTGTTACACATCGTTGCCACATACGGGAAGCCCCAGGCGTGTACGTGGAACATGGGCGTAAGGGGCATATAAACATCCGAATTATTGAATCGACAAGCCCCGTCAATGGCACTAAAAGTTACCGAAACCGAGAGCGTATGCAAGACCAATTGACGATGTGTAAAATAAACGCCTTTCGGATTCCCAGTTGTACCTGTGGTATAAAAAGTAGTCGCTACGGCATCTTCCTCGAAGTCTTCAAAGTCATAAACATCCGATTCTTGACTCAATAGTTCTTCGTATTCGCCCACGATTGGGAGTGATTCTGATTTAACATATTCTCCTCCGTCGGCACATACGATGATGCTTTTCACGGTGGTCATATCTTTGGATAACGATTCTAACAAAGGCAAAAAATCGGAATGACAGATAATGACAGCATCCTCCGCATGATTAATCGTATAAAGAATTTGAGCGGGAGACAATCGCCAGTTGATGGTATGAAGCACATTCCCCGTCATCGGGATTCCGAAAAAGCATTCTAAATACCGATGAGAGTCATAGTCCAAAACCGCAATCGTTTGTCCACCGTCGAGTCCTAATTTTTTGAAGAGATTTGCCTGTTTCCTGACCCTTTTATTTAACTCAAAATAATTATAACGTACTTGGTCTTTGTACACAATTTCGTTCTCAGGCTCAATCATGGTCGAATACGCCAAAATACTTTTGATAAGTAATGGATATTTAAAGGCTTTGGTTGCCGATGGGAGCTTTCTGATATTCATAGAATTGTAATAAAAAATATGGAATGATTAATATTTTTCAAAGATAGATAAAAAATGGGTTTTACTGCGATTTGTGGAAAATAAAATGAGCCACTAAGCCACCAAGACTCGGAGGTTTTAGAATAAAAACTTCGTGTCTTCGTGCCTTAGTGGCTCAAATACAATTTAAAAAAACACTTCTACTCCACAGGAATAATCAATTTTTCCCCACGTTCCGTAATGTCTTTACTTTTCTTATTGGCATCCATGAGAGCCTGCTTAGTAACGCCATATTTTTTGGCGACAACCCTTAAAATATCGCCTGCACCAACGGTATGAATGGTTTGGATTTTTACGTTCAATTTGGTTACACCTACTTTGATTCCATCGGGCGAAACCCCTGGATTAAGGGTTTGGAGGGCAGATTTGCTCAAGTGATAACGATTGGCAATACCAAAGAAAGTCTCACCTGTTTGTACGGTATGTGAGATACTTTCTCCTTTCGGGATTTCTACTTTTTTGGGTTCTTCCTTGGGCTTTTCTTCTTTCTTTGGTTCTTCTTTTTTCTCAGTTTTTTTCTTTACATCTTTTGCTTCATTATCTTCACCAGTTTCTTCCATTGGTGGCGGAATGACTACGGCTTCTGCACCATTTTGTCCAGATATGGCTACTGAATTAGGACGTTTGCTCACTAATTCATCTTCTTTTGCACCGTCGTCTTTCATGGTTTGCCAACCAGCGAATAACAGTGCAATAACCATTGCAATTAACACAAAAAGGGTAATAGTGGGAAGTTTTGAAGTTTCTTCAATGGGGCGAGGATTACGGTTTTCTTCCATGATTTTTGTAAGGATTAGGGAATTGGGTGATTAGGTATGAGGTCGTAGGTATGAGGTATTTATTCGTAAAGCCTTTTAGCTCATACCTACGACCTCATAACTCATACCTACATTACCTAACTCCGTAACCATTTCGGCTACTTTTTCACTCAATTCGATTTTATACTGTTGCAATTTAATAGCAATTTCCTGATTTTCAATACCTAACATCTGAATTGCGAGGATTCCTGCATTTTTTGCCCCGTTCAACGCCACCGTTGCCACTGGAACACCCGAAGGCATTTGCAAGATTGATAACACCGAATCCCAACCATCAATAGAATTTGAGGACTTCACGGGTACACCAATAACGGGCAAAGTCGTAACCGATGCCACCATTCCAGGCAAATGAGCCGCTCCGCCCGCTCCCGCAATAATGACCTTCATACCACGCTCACGGGCAGTTTGGGCGTATTCGACCATTTTCAGGGGCGTGCGATGAGCTGAAACGATGTCCACTTCGTAGGCAACGCCAAAATATTTACAAATTTCCACGGCTTCTTCCATCACTTTGAGGTCTGAAATACTGCCCATTATTATTCCTATCATTGTATTTTTTTATTCTTAAACAAAGTTAATTTGAAAAAATGAAAAACCCTCTGAATTTACGATTTCAGAGGGTTTGTATGATAAAACTTCTCTCTCAAAACCGCACATTCCAAACCAAACGATACGCCCAATTATCCTGACTATTTGCTAACTCATTCGCTCCCCATCTTCTAAAAACACCGATTCCTGCCCCTACATAAAACAATTTCAACAACCTTTTTCGGTATAAATTATCCACCATCAAGCCCGATTCAAAGTAACCTTTTTCTAAGGTTTTGAAGTCAATTCCTTCGTGGGCGTTTCTGTCGTTGGTAAAACTCCCAAACGCAACTCCTTGAAAGACAGATACATCTGGACGAAACCATTTTGTTTTTGGTTTGGCTAATAAACTCCCAAAACTGTGGGTTACGAACAGATTGGTGTATTGGTCGGAGGTAAATTCGTACAATCCCATCGTGTTGAAATGGTTGGCTACCCAAATCAAATTACCGTCTTCCGATTTTCCACCTCGCCCGTTGTATAGGTACGGATAGGGTACTTCGCCCCACGTTTTGCCCGCCGTCAAGTTGATGAAAGTTTGCCCAAAACCTGGGGTATTTAAGTTATATTCCACTCGGGCGTTGAGTTTTGAATAATACGTTTTACCTTCTGGAAAATACAAAACGCCTTGAATAAAATTCAGGGCAAAAGTGGGCGAAGGAATGGCAGTAATAATCGAACCACGCCCGACTTGTGAAAATTGTTCGCCAAAAGCATAACGGATTCCCACGCCAATTTCGGTGGTATGAAAATCATCCATCATCGGACTTGATGGGTCGTGCATGGGGTTGAGATATTTGTATTTGTAAGCTGGATTACGGTATTCATCTGTAAATGAGACAGATACGCTCGCATATTTCAAAGCCCTAAAATTGAGTTCAGCCTTGATTTGTTGTAAACTATCAGCCTTCGCAATCTGAAAAGTACGGATTAATTCGTAGGGAATTTGGGGCGAGTTCCAGATAAAAAACTGCACATTGCCAGGTTCAGAAATATCAGAACGATACTGCACACTCAATCGCATTCTTAGTTTTTCGTAGAGATTAAACCTAATTCTACCTTCATATTTAAAAGCCTGATCATTAAATCCATACCCCGCTTTGGCATCTAAGCGGATGAATTTTGAGAAGTTATCATTCGTCAAAACATTAAAAGTCGGGCGGATGCCTTCATAGACGTTGGCATCAAAGAGATTTTGAATTGATAAATCCAAATGTTTACTCAATGGAATCATCCCCGACACAAACCACTCAGAAGCACTCAACGAAGCATTTTGAATGAATTTCTGAGCACCAGTTTTTGATTTATGATATAAAAAAGTATTCTTATCTCTGACCGAAAGAGAATCGGGACGATGAGTTTTCCAGAAGTTTTCATCTTGATAAACCGCATCAGTTTTGATTTCAAGCACATTTTCATCAAAATAGGATGCTAAAATTGGTACATCAATTTCAATATTTTTTATTGAACTTCTAATGTTGAACCGCAAACTTTGCCCTCCAATTTTAAACTCCGACAAAAGCCAATCAGCCGATAAATCTGTGGGAAACCATTTACTCCCCTCCCCTACCCTCTCGTAGATTTGTTCCAATCTGAAATGCAATAATGACTTCTCCGATGGTTCGGCTTCCACATATTGCAAGGCAAAATCGCCTGAGTGGATATGCAAAACGCCCTTCAATCCTTCAAAATTTGAGCCTTTTTGTGGAGCAAAATCAATGACAAAAGTACTGTCGCCAGGCTCAACGATGAGTGTATCTACCAAATAAAAATCATAACGGTTAGTTGCTCCCTTGGCGAGTGGATTTACGTAAATGAGTTGGTCGCTCAACTGCCTTCCTTGAAACTGAATAAAGTCTCTGTAAAACCCAAATTGTTGTAAAAGTGGCGTTAAACTCGTAAAAAGCGTACTTTTTGTGCCTGATGTACGAGAAGCCGTAATGATTTCTTTACTCAGGTTTGGACGAATAAACTGCCGATTGGCATAACTTTCATTGACAAACAAATCACTATTTTGTAGGATTTTCCCTAATTTTTTATTGGGATTCAATGAGTCAATATCTGCCGTTACGATACTTTTGTGATAGACTTCGTATCGGAAAGAAGGATAATTTTCGGGGTCGTTGAAAGGCTTATTTTTGATGGCAGCATCAATGATTCGGTGGGCAGGATTAATAAAACGAACTGTTACTTCATTCAACTGATTTTGTTTTTCTTCCAAATAAACTTCGCTCGCCTTTGAGGCTTTCACGACCTTCGGAAAATACCCTATCGAACTGAAAATCAACTCCGTATCTTTATGTTGAACGTTAATCGAAAAACTCCCGTCATCTTTTGACATAAATCCCTTTGTGGTATTTTTGATAGAAATTGATACGAAAGGCAAAGGTTCTTTGGTACGTGCGTCATAGACCTGCCCTGTGATTACTTGTGCCTGTAAACCGACTGAAATATGAAAAAATATAAGGAGAAGTACAAGTTGTTTCATGAGATTACGACGTAAAATTGGCGAGTTTGCGTACGCAATTTATGGAATTGTGGGGGTTGTATTGTCAGATAGCTGACCAATTCGCTTCAATTTGCCCAAACCCTC
Source organism: Cytophagales bacterium (assembly GCA_043760595.1). GTDB lineage: Bacteria > Bacteroidota > Bacteroidia > Cytophagales > Spirosomataceae > Arcicella. Next base: position 6,162 of record JAYUOX010000450.1, on the reverse strand, counting down.
AAAATCCTGTTCGATACGGTACTTATTTACCCCAAAAAATAAAAAAGAGCCACGGTTCAACGCAGCTCTTTTCCAATACATTATCAAATATTTGATTCAAATAAATTACCTATTCATCGAAACCAAAAACTCCTCATTCGTTCTCGTTCCTTTCATTTGCTGTTGCAGGAATTCCATTGCCTCCACCGAGTTCATGTCGCTCATGTGTTTTCTCAGAATCCAAACACGCTGTAACGTCTCTTTATCCATCAATAAATCTTCTCTACGTGTTCCAGAGGCAGTTATGTCAATGGCAGGATACATTCTACGGTTCGATAATTTACGGTCTAATTGTAATTCCATGTTACCCGTACCCTTAAATTCTTCAAAGATAACTTCATCCATTTTTGAACCTGTATCAATCAAAGCCGTGGCAATAATGGTCAATGAACCACCATTCTCCACATTACGAGCCGCTCCGAAAAAGCGTTTTGGTTTGTGCAACGCATTGGCATCCACACCACCCGAAAGAATCTTTCCTGATGATGGAATCACTGTGTTGTAGGCACGTGCCAAACGAGTAATCGAGTCCAAAAGAATTACCACATCGTGTCCGCATTCGACCATACGTTTTGCTTTTTCCAAGACAATGCTCGCAACTTTCACGTGGCGTTCTGCTTGTTCATCAAACGTTGAAGCAATTACCTCAGCACGCACACTCCGTTGCATATCAGTAACCTCCTCGGGACGTTCGTCAATCAACAAAATTAACAAGTAAACTTCTGGGTGATTTTTGGAAATGGCATTCGCTATCTCTTTGAGTAACACCGTTTTACCCGTTTTGGGTTGTGCCACAATCATCCCTCTTTGTCCTTTTCCGATGGGGGCAAATAAATCAAGAATACGAGTGGAAAACTGGTCTGGACGAGAAGAAAGTTTTAGTTTTTCTTCTGGAAATAAAGGGGTTAAATATTCAAAAGGAATTCTATCACGAATCTCCTCCGTGGTTTTTCCATTTACTGATTCAACTCTCAAAAGAGCAAAATATTTCTCTCCTTCCTTTGGTGGACGAATGGCTCCACGGACGGTATCACCCGTTTTCAAACCAAATAATTTAATCTGAGAGGGCGACACATAAATATCATCGGGCGATGCCAAATAATTATAATCTGCTGAACGCAAAAATCCGTAGCCACCATCCTGCATAATCTCCAAAACGCCTTCGTTCTCAATAATTCCATCAAATTCACGGATGGCTTGATTATAAATCGGTTTCTTGAATCCATTTCCTGCCTGACGTGATTCTTGTCGGGTTTCAGACTCTTGTGGAAACACGGAAGCATCATCTGCGGTGAGGAATGAAGTATCTACTGAAAAATCTTCCTCGATTTCACTCGGAAAATCCACGATTGGTTCTTCGTCAAAATCATACGAATTAGCATCTGCAACTATTTCTTCTACAACTTTGGGTTTGCTGGCACTTTTTGTTTTTGTCGGTTCTGGTATATACGCAGGCTCACTTGCTACATCTGGCGTAGCAGCTGGAGTTTCGTTTTCATCTTTCGAAATACGGGCTCTTTTGGGACGTGGGGCATCGTTTGACGGGGCAATTTCTTTCCTCACTTTTCTTTCTGGTCTGTTATCGTCTTGCATTGTGTTGTTACTGACAGTTGGTTGGATTATTTGTGGCATTACCGCCTGTTTATCGAGTATTTTGTAGATAAGGTTTTGTTTTGAAAGGTCATTAATTTCGGGAATAGCAAATTCTTTGGCAAGCCCACGAAGTTCTGACATGAGCATCATGTCTAATTCTTCAATTTTATACATAAGGAATGATTAATGTAAAACGAACAAAGGAAAATCTTTGTGGTTTAATGGTTATAATGCGAAAATTCGTTTTGAAATGGTAAAGGTTAAAATCAAATTGGGAAAATTGGGTACGAGATGGATATTTGACGTTAAGGACTTGTTTTTCAGACACTTAACGGGGGAAATCACAGGATAGTGAAATGTTCTACAATGTTAATGCCAATTAATGAGAATATCAAGTTTTTTTTAAAGTATTTATTTTTAAGTGTTCATTGTTCTATTGATACTTTCATTTCTTATGAATAATTTTAAACTACCAATAGAACCCAAATACTAAGCATTTAGAGGATTATAAAACGAAGATTTGCAGTTTTTTTATACCTCTGATATTTTACCCTGACTATACGCTCAAGGGTAAATCGAAGTAAAATTAACCCTCAATAACGTAAGTTGAATAAAGTAAGAACACTATACCTCCATCGGCACATCCATCAACAAAATCTCCGCATCCTCTGAACTCGCAGATATTCTGATTTTATCCGTATTCCAAATCCCAAAACCGTCTCGGGTGTTTAATTGATTACCTTCAATTGTTACGTCTCCTTTCACAATAAAGGCATAAACACCGTTTCCTGAGCGTTTTATGGTATATTCTGTGGTAAAACCTTTGTCAAATTTTCCCATCAAAAACCATGCGTCTTGATGTACCCAAACACCGTCATCTTCTGGATTTGGTGAAAGAATTTGTTGAAATTTATTATGTCTATCGGCGATATTCAGCGTGATTTGGTCGTAACGGGGCGTAACATTTCCTTTATTCGGAAACATCCAAATCTGCAAAAGTTTCACCACTTCATTTGGACTGTGGTTGTATTCGCTATGACGAACGCCCGTCCCCGCACTCATTACCTGAATGTCTCCGTGACGAATAACTTCCTCATTCCCCATGCTATCTTTATGAGCCAAATCACCCTCCAAAGGAATGGTAATAATCTCCATATTATCGTGGGGATGCTTGCCAAAGCCTTTGCCACCCGCAATTTCATCGTCATTCAGTACCCGCAAAACGCCAAAGTGCATCCGTTGTGGGTCATAATAATTGGCGAAACTAAAGGTATGATGGGCATTCAACCAACCATGATTGGCGTGTCCCCGTGTGTTTGATTTATGAATTACTGTGTTTACCATTTTGTTTGTTATTTTATTTGTGCCACCAAGACTCTAAGGTTATCGTTTAAAAATCTTGGTGTTTTCGTGCCTTGGTGGCTCTTTGATTTTTCTTTGATTCTTAACCTTCTAATCAATTCTAACCCTAAATAATTCCCCTTGTTCATTCGTGATGAGTAAATGATTATCGTCCACAAACGTAATTGCTTCGGCTTGTTTATGAGCAAATTTGAAGCATTTTGCAGGTTTTCTAAAATTAACTCCTTGATTATTAGTCAAAAACAAAAATATTTTTCCGTAAGTCAGTAAAGCAAATCGCTTTGAATCTGGACTCAGAGCCGCCCCCGTTACCATCGTTTTGATGAAAATATTGTCTTTTGGCAAGAGAGCATACTCGCCCACTTGTGTAGGTAATACGTAGAGTTGAACGTATTTATTTCCTCGATTTTTAGAGAATAAATACAAACTGTCTCCACGAGCAAAAAAGGCTTCACAGTCGAAATTACGGTTATTTTTATCGGGTGGAAAACGCCCTTGGTCGGCATAATGGAAAGTAATTTTCTCTATTTTATCAGGGTTATTTTCTGGAAATTTATAAATGATTAATTCCCTTCGAGTGTTGTCGTTATTCCCAAAATCACCTACGTAAATATTTCCTTTGTCGTCACGAGTAATTTCTTCCCAATCTTGATTTATAGCTTTGGGGATTGGTAAAGTTGAGATGAGATTTCCGTTTTTGTCAATTTCGTAGAGTTCATTTTTTCCACCACCATCGTTATGCGTCCAAAAGGTAGAGTCTTTTGAGGTACGAATTAACCCCGAACCTTCATTGACTTCTTTGGGCATTTTGAGAGGTTTGAAAACCTTATTAAAATGCCCTCCACGCTCAAAACCACTTTTTTTGATTTCGGAATGACAATTACACGAAGCTACTTTTAGGTTAAATAACCACCAAAGAAGTTTTGATTGAAGGAGCATAAAAACGTTTATTTTATATCAACAAAAGAGAATGTCAATTTAGTATAATGTTTGTGCAAATACTATCCCCGCCCCCTTCAAAGAGAGATTTGCCACTCGTGCAATTCCCCCTTTGAAGGGGGAAACCGTCGCTCGGTGGAGGGATATTTCGGGTATTTAAACTTTGTTTTAGTTTTAAAGTGCCAAAACAGAACTAAGAACCCAAAAATTTTTTTAATTAACCTTACTACACTAAATTTGTATAATTAATCAGAATTATACTCAACATGAATCGCAAAAATATTTTAGCCGTTGTCGCTATTGCTTTGTTAGCTACTGCTTGTGACTACCAAAAAAACAATTCAATCAAGCAGGGAGATGTTAACGAAAATGATCAGTACGTATATGGAGTTCATCCAGATTCTGCGGCTCGTCAAACCAAAAATAAATATACTGCAAAGCCTGAAAATGAGGTCAGAGCTAATAAAATTCGTGAAAAACTTTTCAATGATAGTACTAACGCTCAGGGAAATTAGTTTTTTGAATTAGGTTATTTTCAAAAAGCGTTACGACGAAACTCGTAACGCTTTTTGTATTTCAATATTGCTAACATTTCTAACAGTACCTCTCATAAAATAATCAAAAAATCCATGAATATTGCACTCGTAACGGGTTCGGCGGGCTTGATTGGAAGCGAAGCCGTTAAATTTTTCTCAGATAAATTCGATTTAGTTGTTGGTATTGACAACAATATGCGTCAATATTTCTTTGGTGAAGAGGCTTCTACGGCTTGGAATCGCAGTCGTTTGGAAGAACAATTCTCTAATTATAAACACTACGAAGCGGATATCCGTGAGGTTTCCCAATTAGAAATTATTTTTAAAGAATTCGGAACAGATATAACCTGCGTGTTGCATACGGCTGCACAACCTTCGCACGACTGGGCGGCAAAAGAACCTTTCACAGACTTTTCTGTCAATGCCAACGGAACCTTGAATATGTTAGAAATGACCCGTCAGCATTGTCCAGAGGCAGTTTTCATTTTTACTTCGACCAATAAAGTTTATGGTGATAACCCTAACTATTTGCCTTTAATTGAGACAGATACTCGTTTTGAAATAGATGCAAATCATCCTTATTTTGAGCATGGTATCGACGAAAAACATAGTATTGACCACACAAAACACTCATTATTTGGAGCTTCAAAAGTAGCAGCAGATGTGTTGGTACAAGAATATGGCAGATATTTTGGGATGAAAACTGGCGTGTTCAGAGGTGGATGCCTGACAGGACCAAACCACTCGGGAACACAGTTGCACGGTTTCTTGGCGTATTTGATGAAATGTGCCATTACGGGAAATCATTACACGATTTTTGGTTACAAGGGCAAACAAGTTCGTGATAATATTCACTCGTTTGATTTAGTCAATATGTTCTGGCACTTTTACCAAAATCCACGGGCAGGCGAGGTCTATAATGCTGGCGGAGGACGCTTTGCGAACTGCTCAATGGTGGAGGGAATAGCTATTTGTGAAGAATTGACAGGTAAAAAGATGAGTTACAGCTACTCAGAAACCAATCGGGTGGGCGACCATATCTGGTACATTTCAGACTTATCAAAATTCAAAGCCCATTATCCTACTTGGAACTGGACTTTTGGTTTGCACGAAACCTTAGAGCAGATCCATGACGGTATTGCGTCAAGATTATAAAACAAAAACCCCCAATGTTTTCGATTAGGGGTTTTTTGTTTGATATTATCAGCAAATTACAGAAAAACAGGACAGGCATACAACCTTTTCTGCTTACAACCCGTCTATGATTATACAGCAAATTCTAATATTAGGAATGTTTAAACATAATAATCAAAAAATCAGGTAGTTATAATACCAAAGAATTTTTATTGTAGTAGAAATAATGCTACCGTTTAAAAACTTTGAGTATTTTTTTATGGTTTATAGCCGTTATTGACTTAAATTTACTTGTCATTTGGTAAATCGTTTCTATCAAATGAATGCCGTCATTTTATATCAAGTTTTGATATAAATCTTAACCTAAAATTTGTACTCCAAATATTATTAATTATGAACAACCTTACTCATAAGATTTTCTTAGTCTTTTTGTTAGTAACTACGACCCTCTTGTCATGGGCAACTGATTCTCCGAAAGAAAATCCAGTTTCAAAAAAAGCTAATCGTATAGTCGTAATCCCTCCTGCACCTCCAGGCGTAGCTTATTTAGGTTTTGATA
>JAYUOX010000449.1:0-7190 GCA_043760595.1 Cytophagales bacterium | reverse complement strand
TGGAAGACTAAAATCTTGAAATTAATGATAGATGAAAAACTGTATCTCCAACCCGAATTGAATCTTTCAGACATTGCTAATCGTTTGAAAACCAATATTTCAGTGCTTTCGGGTGTGGTCAATAATGCTTTTGGAAAGAATTTTAATGACTTCGTAAATGAGTATCGGGTAAAAGAGTTCCAAGAGCGAATTCAATTACCCGAAAATAAAAATATTACACTTTTGGGAATCGCATTTGACTGTGGATTTAACTCAAAAGCAACTTTTAATCGTTCATTTAAAAAGTTTACGGGCAAAGCACCGAAGGAGTTTTTAGAGGTTTAGAAAGACCATTAACTTCCTGTAAATCAACCAAGTAGGCAATTCAATAAGCCCTCCAATACCGTCCGCCAAAGCATCATACCAATCAAAACTACGGTGAAAAGAGATGGGTAAACTATCTTGCCAAAACTCAATAGCAATTCCATAAATTGTAGCAATTAGAATTATCAACCAGTATTTTTCAGACTGAAAAAACCAAAAGAAAGTAAAACCTGTGAAGGCAATAAAGTGAAGCGTTTTATCTCCTTTACTTGGTAAATGTTCACTCGGAAGTGTACAAAGAATAAATATCAGTGCCGTCCAAAAAATGGCTGTATATTTGGAAGAAATCAAAGTTTTAATTTTGTCAATCATACCATAAATTTACTAATTTTAAGTATATTTCCGTTCACCGTGAACCATTCACCATTTACCGAAAAACGCATGAAAAATAGTTTTGAAGATATTTACGAAGTAGTAAAACTCATCCCCGAAGGACGAGTAACTTCCTACGGGGCAATTGCCGAATACCTCGGTTCAAAGGGCGGTGCAAGGTTTGTGGGGTGGGCAATGAATGCAAGTCACGGCGACCCAGATGTACCAGCCCATCGTGTTGTTAATCGAGCAGGGGTACTTACAGGCAAGAATTTCTTTGGAGAAAATAGAATGCAAGAACTTCTTGAAAATGAGGGACTTACGATTGAAAACGATAAAATTAAAAATTTCAAAAACGTATATTGGATTCCGAAAGAAGAACTGCTTTGACAATTAACAATGAGTAATTATCAATTAACAAGTTGAGAAAAAAGTATATTACTGATAGATAGTCATTCACTATTAATTGTTAACTGATAACTGTTAATTGGTCTGACGGCATGATTTTTGTTCCATTTTTAGCGTATTGACTCATTCCGCCAAGAGAGTTTTTAAGTTAAGGATTTAATAAAAATTTATGCAAGCTATTATGAAATTATCTCGTGGCGGGATTGTGAGTGCATTATGCCTACTGTTGGTAGTGCTTTTTGCTTTTTCCTATCAAAAACTTAAAAAAGTCGGACTCAACGTTGAGTATTCTCCCTCGGCAAGTGTCGGAGAAGAAGTCAGATTTCTATTCACAGCGGGCGACAACGTCCAAAGAATCAAAATATTTTCGGATAAAGGTAGTCTTGGCACAATAAAAACCGTTCAGAATAAAGCTGAATTAAGTTTTTCTTTTGGTTTCCCAAGTACAAAAAAGTTAAGGTTTGTAGGAATATCCTCCACAAATGATACGGTCAGTGTGGCTTACGGAGAAATTGCCATCACAGGAAAATCATTGGGAAGTGTTGTGGTAATTCAAAATCCCCCAGCAAGTCAATCGGCTTCGACAACGGGCGAACCTGGCGTTTCGACATCCTCAACTCCATTGCCAACCACCAATCTAAGATTCAATCCAACGCCTTTTGAAGATCCTTTTCTCGGTAAAAATCAAAATGTTTACGGAACGGCAATCGGACATCCAACGCAGGACGAAGCACGGGCATTTTTGGAAGATATTAAACCAATAGCGGTTGAATTAGGACAAAAATATCAAATCCCAGCCAGTGTCGTCATGGCAATGGCGGCGATGGAAAGTGGCTACGGATATAGTAGAAACGCCGTTTTTGCCAATAATTTCTTCGGAATAAAACAGTGGTGGGGCAATGAAAACAACGCTTTCCAATTAAAAGGACAACCCGATGAATACGAAGGCAAAGTAGCCATTTTGAGACGTTCAGACGATGGGCAAATCATTTATGACGAAAACCGAAGACCTGATAATTGGTACAAAAAATTTGGTTCGAGACGGGAGTGTATTGAGTTTTTGGTAGAAGAGGTTTTCCTACATAAAACGGGAACTTGGAAACGTGATTACTCAGATATTGCTAAATTCTATCGTGGACAATTAGCCGCTGGCGTAGAAAAGTATTCAGCCGCTTATACTTTCATATATTCAGTTGGCGAGCGTGGATATACCCACAAAGGCGGCAAATTTTATGCGGATAGAGTGATGAAAGTGGTGGATAGATATGGGTTAATTGAGAATGATTAGAGATAGGGAATAAATAAAAAAGCCTCAAATTTGATTATTTGAGGCTTTTTTTGATGTTATACTTGATACAGTTAAGTACTTATATTACACAATAAATGGTTAAGCATCTCCGACGCTATTTTAACTTTTAATCTCTTTTCTACAAAGGTTAAACTTCTCCGAAATAATATCTCTTTTCTACTTCGGAGAAGTCTGACCTTTGTAGAAAAGTGTAAAATAGGTAGTCTAAGCATCGGAGATGCTTAACCTTAATCAAGCCATTTATCATAGGTTATACATATAAACTATTCCCTTTTCTTACTAACAAACAACATCACCCCAAACAATCCCAAAGAGAATAGCGAAACCCAAGTACCCTCTTTTTTGTAGGGAGGTGTAAAGGTCAATTCAATTTTATGATTCCCTTTATCCAGAACTAAACCCGTCAATCCCCACTGAACTCGCTGTAAATCAGTCTCTTGTCCATTAACTGTTGCGTGCCAACCTTTATCGAATGGAATGGATAAATAGAGTATCTTCTTTGTTTTTAAGTCAATATTTCCAGTAATTTTAGTATTCCCAAATGAAGAAATTTGTAAAGTATCTTGGGTTAAATTTTTAACGTCCTGTTCAAATTCGCCATTGGCAAATACTTGCGAAGTGTCAATGGTTGATGTCTTTTGTAAGCCAGAAACTTGTGAGGATAGATTCTTATCAATTACACAGGCTTTCAGCATGGCTTTGGAAGCATATAAATTTGAATAATTATTCTTAGTAAAATCATCCTCAGTCATGTAATTGGAATAAGTTATTCCCAAAGGCAAGGCAAAACGATTTTTGGATAATTTTATATCATTAAAAATTTTCAAAGAATCATACCCGAACATTTTGCTTTCAGTAGCTTTGGAGACAAAGTATTTTACGCCCACCAAACTATGCCAAATAACATTGGCAGGATAACCCGAACACCAACGAGAGGTATTTTCGTCTTGTGGATTTACAACTTTAATGGCAGTCATAAAACGAACATAATTGGGCTGATTGAAAGAATGATAAGATTTGATACCATAAAAATTTTGGATTTTAGGGTCGTTAATACTTTGAAAACGAGTGGGTCCAGAACCAAAGCTTTTTTCCATTCTGTAAAAAGGTGATTTCTCAATACTCTTCATGTAAGTAACTGCTTCATTGGTATAATCATTAAAGCCCGTTTTTTCGGATAATTCCTCTTTTGTTAATGCCTCTCGGTTTGAAATATTGATAGTTCGGGATGAATTAATTATTAAATCAGTACACAAAACTATCAATAGAGCAATTTGAGCTGCATTTCTAAAATTCTTCATCGAAACTGCCCATAATAAAATACCATTGACAATCAAGAAAAGTATCACTAATGAACGAATACTTTTTTGGATAATATCTCCATCACTCAGCGGTAAAAATAACAAAGTGATGAATCCAAGAATTGTCAAAAGTAATGTTACCCAGTTAATTTTATTGTTTTCTTCAATCATGCTAAGGGCTTTCATTCCTAATGTCAGAAGGGTCATTCCTACAAATAATGAGTAAGTTCTGTAATAATCGCCCGTGAATGCCCAAAAGGCAAATCTGAAAAACGGTAGAATGATTGGAATAAAAATTAAGGTTAATAAAAATCCATAAATTCGAGTGCGAGTTGTATCGGTAAAATGAAAAAGTTGAGGAATACAAACCAATGGAAAAAGCCCGACATAGAACATGGGAGCTTCTAAATAATTACTCCAACCCTTAAATTCAAGCCCTGTTCCGAGCATATCATTGGAGAATGTTCGAGTGACACAAGTCAATAATTCTTTACCATCAATCGTTCCCGAAAGTCCTTTGTCAATCAATGCCCCTACGAAAGATTGTCCTCCGTTTACCCGTGGACTATCCAGCATTTGGTCAAGTTCTCCGAACCCTAAAAAAGCTCCTAAACCTACGCCCAAAGTGCCTAAACCCAACATCCATAGCAAGGTTGTGATAATATTGTAACTAAATTTTCCTTCAATAATCAAATGCCTAAATACGCAATAACCCAAAATCAGAAAACTGAAAGGGTAAAGGTTAAAAGGCATATCAATCGTCATTAACGCAATGGTAATGGGCACTAACCACCAAGATTTCTTTTGGATAAAACGCTCTAAGGCTAAGAGTAGAAGGGCATTGTTGAATAATTCAATCTCAAAACGATTTACCCACGTTGAAGACAAAATCCCGTAGGCACAATAGGCATAACATAAGCCTCCTACGAGCGATGAAAGTTGCGTTAATTTTAGGGTTTTGAGATAATAATAAAAGACTACGCCCGCAGCCATAACCTCAAACCACGTTACCCAAACAATCGCAAAAGGGATATTTTCTCTACTGAAAAATGGGATTATCCAGAAAAATTGGTCGAAGAAAAATGGATAAAGATTTAATCCCATACCTTGTTGAAATGACCAGCTTGGCATTCCTTCTGTTCGCCAATAGTCATGTAACCAGACTAAAATAGTTTGAGTAAGATTAATAGAATCGCTACCAATATCTTTAAATTGATAGGCGGCTTTGCCCAAAAGATAATCTTTAAAAATAAAAAAACCTGTCAGTATTAAGCACAAGGCAAATATTCCAAAGGTATATTTTGCGATAATACTCTGACCAACAGGTTGTTGTATGATTTCAGGCTCTACTATTTTAATAGAATCTGTTTGTTTTGGATTCTGAGGATTGGGTTTATTTTTAGCCATTTGGGTAAGGAAATTTTATGGTTTACTTACGCAATTTAGCCAAATTTTATGCCAAAACTTGTGACGGGTCAAAAATTCAGATACTTCTTTCCACCCAAACCTCGCATTTGGCGAGTAATAAAATTCGTCCGTCGTTGTACATAATTAGAAGGGTTCGCAATCGAAAAACGGTTGGGACTTGGCAAAACTGCCGCAATTCGGGCGGCTTCGGTGCGGGATAAACTGCTTGAACCGTGTCCATAAAAACGTAATGAAGCAGCTTCTACGCCAAAGGTCATTTTGCCCGTTTCGGCTACATTGAGATACACTTCCAAGATACGTTCTTTGCCCCAAATCAGTTCTATCATAAAAGTAAAATATACCTCCAAAACCTTCCTGACGTAGCTTCTACCTTGCCAGAGGAATACATTTTTTGCTACTTGCTGTGAAATAGTACTCGCTCCTTTGATGTGTTTCCCTTTAAGATTATGACGGAACGCTCCGTACATGGCATCAAAATCAAAACCATTATGTTGGGGAAAAAGTTGATCTTCGGAAGCTACAACTGCCAAAGCGGCTTCTTTGGAAATATTATCGTAAGATTCCCAATCTGAATGAATCTCTGAATCTTTACCATTAAAAAGTGCCGTAAATTTACGGTCAATCATCGTGGGTGTAATCCACACGGGTACGAATTTTAGGAGAATAATCGTAACGACAGAAACGCCAAATCCGTAGAGAATAACCTTGATAAATTTGATGAGGATGATTTGTACAATCGGATAACGTTCACCAAAAGCCTCAAAGCGTTTCCAACGACTCAATTTTGATTTTGAGTTTTGTGGTTTATCTTCGGAAGATGGGGGATTTCGGAACGTGTTTTTTGCCATCGGGATTTAGTGGGAATTGTTTTTCAATAAAAGCCGAAAAGGACTCATCCATTTTGCTCTTTTTCTATTTCATAGATTTGTTCAAGGGATAGTCCTGTGTATTCTATTATTTTATCATAAGTTTCACCTCTCAATAGCATTTTTTTGCAGAGTTCAACCATAATTTCATTTCTTTCTTCCTCCCTTTCCAGTTTAATAACTTTCCGTTTACCAACTTCAATTTTAGATTGTTCCCACTCATCAGGGCTGATATTTTCAAAGCTCATCAATTCGGTTGCTCTTTTTACACCCTCATTTTGTGTGTTAATATCAGGATTATTAGGGTGATGAATACTCTCATAAATCAAATCTAACCAATCTCTATAATTTTGGGGTGTTTCTTCTCCTTTATAATTTGGGTTTAGATATATCAATTCATGGTTAAATATTCTACATTCCACTCCTTTCAAATTTTTCGGATTCAAATTAGAAATCAGTACTTCATCTCTATAAAACTCTCTGGTTTTCGTATTGATTTTGTAGGGGGCTGTCATCACAACAATAGTATAAACTGTTTTATCGACAGAATAATCGTCAGAGGTACGTTGCTGTTCGGTAATGGCTTGCAAATGATAATGAAGGAATCTATCGAAATTATGGTCGTATTCAACTTTTTGAATTTCGATGATAATTCTCTTTTTTATGTCTTCCGCAAAAATATCATACTTAAAGTTAATACTGCCTAATTTTGGCTGAAAAGCCTTTTCTGTCTCAATTATATCGGGATCAACTTCGATGCCCACAATATCTTTAACAAAAGCCTTGAAGACAATTCTATCTGTAAAAGCCTTTTTAAAAAATACTTCGTTATCTAAACGGGCAAGTGTCATGGGAGATAATTGATTAGTTTTTGAAGTACAAATTTAATGGATTTTACTGAATAATATTTTCTCAATGAAGATTCAAAGTAAAAACACTCACGCAAGTGCCAAATCCGATAATCAAAACTAAAAAAGTAATGAGTAAATATTGTTTTCCTTCCTGACTTTTATGACTGAAAAATTTGGTAACAGCAATACCAAAGCAAATAATCACATGGATGACAATAATAAACCCTAAATAAATAATACCTGGGTCTCGTGGTTTAGGAATGTGAATTAAATAACCTACTGATTTATAAATCAATCTTTTGGATTATTTCTTCGTTTAAAAAAACTAACGTATCGCTGCTATGTGTCGTTT
>JAYUOX010000448.1:0-7202 GCA_043760595.1 Cytophagales bacterium | reverse complement strand
GAGTAAAAGTGTTACCAAAGTATTCTATATCAAGGAGTTAGTGAAATTGGAGTGCAAAGATAACTATTTAGTGAATAGTGAATAGTGAATAGAGAATAGTTTTTATGAATATGTTGTAATTTTGCACGGTGTTAGGTATAAAATATGAGGTATGAGGTATGAAAATGGCAACTTTTCGTTGAATCCCTATTCCCTAATTCCCAACCCCTAACCCCTAAATTATGACTTTCGATATACAAACCACCGACCCCAATTCAAAAGCACGTGCTGGGGTAATCACGACTGACCACGGACAAATTCAAACGCCTATTTTTATGCCCGTAGGCACCGCAGGCACAGTAAAAGCCGTTCATCAACGAGAATTAAAAGAGGACATTAAAGCTCAAATTATCTTGGGAAATACCTACCATTTATACTTACGTCCACAATTAGATATTATCGAAAAAGCGGGCGGACTTCATAAATTCAATGGTTGGGACAAGCCAATCCTCACGGATTCAGGCGGTTATCAAGTTTACTCTTTGGCAGGGACGGGGCGTAAGATTAAGGAAGAAGGCGTAACTTTCAAATCTCACATTGACGGCTCAACGCATTTTTTCTCGCCCGAGGGTGTCATGGATATTCAGCGAACCATTGGGGCAGATATTATCATGGCTTTTGATGAGTGTACGCCTTATCCTTGTGAGTATGGATATGCCCGAGAATCAATGGATATGACCCACCGTTGGCTAAAAAGGTGTTGTGAACATTTTGATAAAACTGAACCCAAATACGGTTACAGTCAAACGTTGTTCCCCATCGTTCAAGGGAGTGTTTATAAAGATTTACGGGTAAAATCTGCAGAAGTTATCGCCAGCTTTGAGCGTGAAGGAAATGCCATTGGTGGGCTTTCAGTAGGAGAACCAGCCGAGATGATGTACGAAATGACTGATATGGTAACGGATATTTTACCAAAAGATAAACCCCGTTATTTAATGGGCGTTGGTACTCCCGCCAATATTTTGGAAGGAATTGCTTTGGGTATTGATATGTTTGATTGCGTGATGCCTACTCGCAATGCCCGCAACGGAATGCTATTTACTACGGAAGGAACAATTAATATGAAAAACGAAAAATGGAAAGATAATTTTTCGGTAATTGATTCAGGATTAGACTGTTACGCCAGTAGATTTTATTCAAAAGCCTACGTTAGACACCTTCTGAAAGCGGATGAAATGCTCGGGGCAATGATTTGTAGCGTTCATAACTTAGCATTTTATTTATGGTTAGTGGGGCAAGCCAGAGAGCAAATACAGGCAGGTACTTTCAAGGTTTGGAAGGATAAAATGGTCGTAAAACTCATGCAAAGGCTATAACCGTTTGATGGATTAGATATGACAAAACCAAGATTTATGCCTACTTTTGCGTATTGTTTTATTAAATCTGACAGTTTCAAGCGGTTCGCCGCCCGATTACTTATTTTCAAATTTTCAAATTTTTAGTAATGATCCGTTTCCTAAAAAGTATTCCCACCAAATATTCCTCATCACTCTCACGACTGACCTTACTGATTTTTTTGTCGCTGATTTCATTGAGTACATTCGCCCAAAAGCCTAAAATTGATGATTTGACGGACGAGCAAATCAAAGAGTTTTTGCAAAAAGCTCAGGCAAGTGGTATGAACGAAGCTCAAATCGAAAAGGCGGCTTTGATGCAAGGGTACTCTCCTGCGGATGTTGCCAAAATGCGTGAAAGACTAAATAGCGTTACTACTAATGCGAATGGTGCAAAAAATATTGTAACTGGAACGGATGGCTCTCGTAAGGCAAAAACCAGTACAACTGGAATAACCAAAGAGAAAGAAGAAATTATTAAGGATTCAATGGTTGTTTCGCAAGTTAAGTCGAATGTTTTTGGTGTTTCGATGTTTGCAAAAAGTGGTTTATCCTTTGAACCAGACATGAGAATTGCCACACCCAAAAATTATCAATTAGGTCCAGATGATGAATTGAATATTGATATTTTTGGAAATGCCTTGGATAATTATAAAGTAAAAGTAAGTACCGAAGGAACAGTAAGAATTTTGAATCTAAGCCCCATTTATGTAAACGGACTTTCGATAGAATCTGCTTCTGAACGAATCGTGGGGCGTTTGAGACAATTATATCAAGGTATAAATATGCCAGGTAGTGGTGTTTCAGCACAAATTACTTTGGGTAGTGTGAGAAGTATTAAAGTAACCATCACGGGCGAAGTTACAAAACCAGGGAGTTATACGGTTTCATCTTTGGCAACGGTTTTTAATGCCCTTTACGCCGCAGGAGGTCCTTCTGAGAATGGTTCGTTTCGTAATATTAGAGTTATAAGAGATAATAAAGTAGTGAGAATCTTAGATTTATACGACTTCCTTTTACGTGCCGACCAAAAAGATAATATTCGCCTTCAAGACCAAGATGTTATCAGAATTGCCGAATATGAAACCCGTGTAGAAGTTTTGGGAGAAGTAAAACGTCCGATGATGTTTGAAGTTGAAAAAACAGAAAACTTGAAAGATGTGCTTCGCTTTGCAGGAGGGTTTACAGATAGAGCATATACTTACACGATTGGATTAAAGAGAAACACAGCGAAAGAATTAAAGTTAATTAATATTTCACAAGAAGAAGTTTTAGCTTTCACTCCACAAAGAGGGGATAAATATACCGTGGGCAAGATTTTAGAAAGATTTGAAAATAGAGTAACTATAAAAGGTTCTGTTTTCAGAGAGGGAGAATTTGCAATTGAAACAGGAACTCGAACTGTTAAAGAATTGATTAGAAAAGCAGAAGGTATTAGAGAAGATGCTTTTATGAATCGAGCAACTATCACTCGTCAAAAAGAAGACAATGATTTAACGGTTATTGCCTTTGATTTAGGCAAATTAATGAGAGGAGAAATAGAAGACATACCTCTGAAAAGAGAAGATGTTATTACGATTAGAAGTATTCAATCCCTGAGAGAACAAAGAGTTGTAACGATAAAAGGTGAAGTAAATAAAGAAGGGAAATATCCTTTCGTTGAAGGCTTGACAGTTGCAGATTTAATCGTTTTAGCAGATGGTTTCTCGGATGGAGCAAGTAGTTCTAAAATCGAATTAGCCCGAAGGGTTGAAGAAGATACCACAGATTTACCCTCTAATCAAAATGTGATAATCAAAACGTTTGATATTGACAGAAACCTGAAAATAAGTGCTGATGATGCTAAAATTTTGTTACAAGCCTACGACAAAGTTTATGTTCGTAAACTACCAAGATATGAATCTCAAAAAACAGTAATTATTGCAGGGGAAGTAAAGTTTCCAGGCACATACACAATCAAGGACCAGAAACAAAAAATAACGGATTTATTACAATTAGGTGGAGGGTTTAAAGAAGGGGCATTTAAAGAAGGGGCTGTTTTTAGGCGTGATACAAACTTAATTGCCATAAATCTCTTGAATGTACTCAAAGACCCCGAAGTCAAAGATAATTTATTCTTAGTTGGAGGAGATAGCCTTTATATTCCCCGTGAAAATCAAACAGTTAAACTAACTGGACAGGTACTCAATCCTGTATCAGTAGCTTTTAGTTATGGACTACGTGCAAAAGATTATATTGCTCAGGCGGGAGGTTTTACAGACAAAGCCGCAAAGCGTAGAGTATTTGTAAGATATGCGAATGGTATTTCTGACCAAACAAGAACCTTCTTATTCTTTACGACTTATCCCAAAATAACACAAGGCTCTGAAATTATTATCCCAGCTATGCTTGAAGATAGTAGTAACAAAATGACCACAGCCGAAAAAGTAGCCATTTTGGGGGCTGTTTCATCCATTTCTCTTATCGTAATAAGTATTATTAATGCTTTGAAAACACCATAATCCATTGGAAACGAACAAATTACAAGAAAATATAGAGCAAGAAATAACCATTGATATTAGTAAAATATTTAAGGTCATTGTCAAACAAAAATGGGCAATTCTGATTGCTACCATCATTGCTACGGCATTAGGAATTTTTATTGCTATCAATATTCCTAATGAATACGCCTCTCAAGTACAAATCCTTCCTGAACTAAGTTCAAAAGATGGAGGAGGAAGCCTTAGTAGTCTAAAATCTTTGGCTGGTTTGGCAGGTGTAGATTTAGGTGCAATGTCATCCTCAACGGAGGCTGTCCGTCCAGATTTATACCCTAATATTCTACAAAGTACACCCTTTATGATGGGTGTTATGAATATGAAAGTATATTCTTCAAAATACAAACAGAAGATGTTGGTATCTAAGTTTTTGGAAGAAAATAGAAAGAAAGAATTAACAATAAGAATATTAGGGGAGTCCGATGAAAAAGACAAAGATGCTTTCGTAATAAATCCTTCAACGATTCCTTTGGAAACAATCAGGCTTGATAAAAAACAAGATGATTTAATTAAAGACCTTCAAAAACGGGTTGGTGTAACATTAGATAAAAAAACGGGCGTAATCAGTATTTCTGCCAAAATGCAAGACCCCGTTATTGCTGCAACCATTGTACGTTATGCACAGGATTATTTGACTAAATATGTAGTAAATTATCGTACTGAAAAGACCTTGAAAGATATTAAATTCTTGGGAGAACGTGTAGAAGAAGCTAAAAGACGTTATGATAATGCTCTGTTTTCTTATTCGAGTTATCAAGACCGCAACAAAGCCTTATTTTTGAATATTGCCAAAGATGAAGGTAAAAAACTACAATACGAAGTGGATTTATCTTATAATCTTTACTCTGAATTAGTAAAACAATTGGAGGAATCTAAGATAAAAATTCACCGTGAAACGCCTATTTTTAAAGTCCTTGAACCTGCTCAAATTCCTGTGAAAAAATCTGAACCTAAGCGTTCCATAATGGTTTTAGGCTTTGCTTTTTTAGGATTGATATTAAGTACGATGGTGGTTTTAGCCAGAAATTATAAATCATTAGGAATTTTCTAACAAAGTCCCTCGTGAAAATTAAAAGCATTATTCAAAATCTTGGAGCCAACCTTCTGACGACTATTCTCGGACTGGTTGGCTCTATTATTTTGGCTCGTTGGTTGGGTCCAAGTCAGCGAGGATTGTTTGCTGCTATTATCCTTATTCCATCTATTTTACAGTACGTTGTCAATTTTGGAATGTACTCTGCCATCGTTTATTTTATCGCCCAAAAGGACTCCCCAAAACATGAAATTTGGAGTAATTTAATCTGTATCGGTCTGATTCAGAGCATTTTAGGTTTTTTTATCGGCTGGGTTCTAATTAATTTTTATCTTCAAAAATACCCCTCAGATTCTATCATATTTAGTCATTTCTACCTTGCTACAGTACCGCTTGGATTGATGGGAATGTATGCTACTTTTATGTTGCAAGGAGCATCATTTTTCCGATTAACAAATATTCTGAAATTGATTGTCCCAACGGGTTATTGTATTGGCATAATTGTCCTACAACTACAAAATACCTTAACGATTGAACATCTCGTTTACTTGCAAATACTTATTCAAGCCTGTTATTTATTGAGTGCCATTTTCTTACTTTACAAATATCTCCTTCATAAATTTAGCTTTATCTATGACTCAAACTTAGTGCGAAATATGCTCAAATATGGCATAAAAGTTTGGATAGGAGACATTTCGTATTTAGCCAATGCCCGCATTGACCAATTCCTGATTGGGGCTATGCTGGTCAGTCGAGATTTGGGAATTTATACGATTGCTGTGAGTATAGCGAGTTTTACAGGAATATTATCACGGGCGGTTGGGACTGTAATTTTACCAACTGTTGCTGGAAAGTTATCTGTTACTGAACAAAAAAATGAAATCATCTCGTTCTTCCAACGCTACTGGATTGTTAGCATCATGTTTCATTTTGCTTTTGCCTTTGCCGTTTGGTTTCTGTTGCCAATTATTTACGGAAGTGCTTATTCTGAGTCAGTTACGATTTGTCAAATTTTAGTTATTGGCTATTTCTTTATCAACGCAAAAAACGTCTTGGCAGAAGGTTTACAAGGTATGGGATTTCCAGAAATTATTAGTAGTGTAGAAGTTTTTGGAATGTGTATCTCACTGATTTTGAGCCTATTACTTATAGAGCCTTATGGACTTTTTGGGGTGTCAATCGCCATTGTTTCTGCATATTTTGGACAATTTTTGGGACTAATAATATTTTCAAATAAAAAAGGAATTCCGTATCTTCGATTGCTCTGTCCGTCTCGCAAAGAAATCATCGACGATTTTAGATGGCTCAAAAGTATAAGAAAATGAAAACACTCTTATTAGCTCGCCCAGACCATTCATTACATTTGTACGAAGGTCTGCGACAAAATCCAGCAATTGACACCAAGTTTCATACGTTCGGAGTTTTCAAGAAAAATTCATGGTTGAGTCAGTGGAAATCCTACGTCAATACGGTTGATTCGGAAGTGGATATTTCATATATTTTTACCATTTTTCATCGATTTCTCTATTTTTTACACCAACACTATTTCTTTGATTATTACAATTTAGAAAATCAGGTTTCGGAATATTTTTACCAAAAAATTCTTCAAAAATACTCTCATTCTGAGCTTGATATCGTTCATTATTGGGCTGCTTATTGTCATCAATCTATTCGAGAATTTAAGCAAGAAAATCCCCAAACAAAATTCCTCGCAGACGTGTACGCCGCACACCCAGACTACGTGCGAAGCATATTAGAACCCGAGTATGAAAAGCACGGTTTATTTTTTAAAAATTCCCATTTTTTCAGAGGTCGAGAGCGAGATTTAGCATCTCTGAAAGGTGTCGAAAATATGATTGTTCCTTCCGAATACATGGCTGAAATATATCGAAATTTTTATCCAAAAGTAAATATATTTGTAGTAAATTATGGCATAAATATCTCAAAATCAAATATTTACCTTGAAAATAATCTCAAAGATTCAAAATTTTTAAAAATTGTTTTTGTAGGAAAAATATCTATCGAAAAAGGTTGTATTTATCTTTTGGAAGCAATGAAAAAATTACCGAGTACCGAATTTCAATTAGATATAATTGGAGATATTGAACCTTCTCAAAAATCCATTTTTAGCTCTTATCTCAACCTCCCAAATGTGCATTTTGCGGGTCAATTACCCAAGAATGGAATCCTTGAAATTTTGTCAGAATATCATCTTTTCGTATTACCGAGTCTCACGGATGCGTATTCTTTGGCAGTATC
>JAYUOX010000447.1:0-7207 GCA_043760595.1 Cytophagales bacterium | reverse complement strand
AGAATGAGCGAGTGATTATTTAGGAAGTGATAAGTCGCTGAAAGAATAAGGATAACTTTGGAAAATGCGGGTTTATTAAACCCCTTCGGGGTTTTTAAACTCGTATCTCTTTTTCCGTAGGTTTCACCTACGGCTATTCAAATTTAACCCCTTTGGGGTTTTGTATATTCGTATCTGATTTGGAAAAATATTACTATATTATTGAGAAAAAAGTGTAAACATGATAAGTTAACGAATCGCAACTAATACCGTAGGGATTGAATGTGAATAACCGTAGGTGAACTGGGCGGCATTCCGCCTACGGACAGAAGTACAAGACTCCGAAAGAACCCCAAAGGGGTTTAATAGACCATTACAAACCACAATAGGACACAAACAACCACAACGAAATGGCAACTCATACCCAAATAATCTACCACATTATTTTCTCAACAAAACATCGTGAAAAGACCCTTGACAAAGACAACAGAAAAGAATTTTTCCTATATGTTTGGGGTATTTTAAAAAACAAAAAATGTCATTTGTACAGAATCAATGGCGTAGAAGACCATCTTCATATTTTAACTCATATTCACCCAACGATTGCGGTTTCAGAGTTGGTGAAAGATATAAAAGTTGCTTCGGCTCTGTGGATAAAAGAGAATAATATTTTCAAAAATTTTACTTTTTGGCAAGAAGGTTATGGTGCTTTTACTTGCAATTTTAAGGATAAAAACGGGCTGATTGAATACATCAAGAATCAAGAGACTCATCATCAAAATTTTATTTTTGATGATGAATATAGAGCCTTATTATTGGAACACGGAATTGAGTTTGAGGAAAAATATTTGTTTTGAGTTCTCTCCTCAATTACCCAATTTCATCTTAGTTGTATCAGTTCCAAAATTAATTTTTGCGTTATTCCTGTACAATATTTTCTTCGCAAGAGCTCCATTTGTCATGACATTGACTGTGTGATTTTCTCCAATAATTACAAAATCGGTGGCGAAAGGAACTCTGCCTAAGTTCCAAGTGCTGACATTTTCCCAATTTCCTGTGATAATACTGATAATGTCTGCCACATTTATTATTACAGTTCCAGATTTTGCACCTGAACACATTACGCTATTGGTTATTTCGACACACTTTGCGTAATAATTGGTCAAAATAGTTGGGGCAATTGGCATCGTTACGAGCGAACTATCTACTGAATTGTACCACTGCAAATATTTTCCAACGCCACTCAAACATCCCGAAGCCGTAAGCGTAAAATTATCTCCCGAAGCAATCGTAATATCATTTTGGGTTAAAGTTGGCGTTGGCGGAAGTGAGTTTACCGCAACACTTACATTCACAAAATTACTCAAACAAATGCCATCATCACACCGAACTTTATAGGCTTTATTTGCTTTAAGATTTGGTACATTCAAAGGTGAACCCGTGAATACTAATGTTGTCCCCAAGGCATCGTACCATTTAATTAATCCACCATTACAAAGTGCTGTTAATGAGGTAGTTGTGTTATTACAAATCGTTAAATTGCTCGTTCCCGTTGGCAATAAAACTTGATTGCTTTGGTATTCATACGCCCCCATATCAATCACCCCAAATTTGCGTAGATTTCCGTCTAAATCCTTGGTTGAACTGTTGGCAGCATTGCTTCCAGTGTTGAGGGCAATTGAGGTGCAAGGGTTTAAATATAAATCAGAAATCGTGGCTACAAAAGGACTGATTGTGCTGGTCAAATTACCCAAAACACTGGTAAAATTCGTTACGGTTGGTTCAAGAAAACTGTAACTCGCCGTGATGGTGGCGTTGGATTTAAAGAAAGTTTTAACGCCCAAATTATTCCAAAAAATACAATTTTTAAAATCGGGTAGAGAAATTCCTGACGAACCGACAGCGTATAAAACGCTTCCGTTGGTGGTGGCAGTATTATTTTCAAAACTACAATTGATAAAAGCAGGGCTTGAAATACCAGTTGATTGTCCGTCAATATAAACAGCCCCCCCATTGACAGCACTATTTTTTTGAAAGATACAATTCGTAAAAACGGGACTACTATTCCCTCTCGATCCATTATTAAAAACCGCTCCTCCATTCGTTGAAGCAACATTATTAACAAAAATACAGTTATCAATTTTCGGACTACAAATTCCTGCCGAACCCGAAATATTCATCATTCCTCCACCGATATTGTTGTTTGACATTGAAACGTTTGCGTTACCAAATTGAATCGTGAATCCGTCTAAAACCGCAGTATTCAAAGTTCCAGATGGATTATTGATAACGTGATAACTGTTGTCGGTAATCGTTCCAACCACGCCAATGTCTCCACTGAGGATGGTTTTATTGCTTGAAAGATTGCGTTGAGCAAAAGTCGGAGTTCCAGTATCTGGAAAGCCTCCATAAATCGTTACGCCATTGATTAAGGTAAAATTGATGGTTCTGTCGGTTGTGGTTGTGGGTAAATACGTTCCAGCCGATACCCATATTTGGGTGATATTTGTGCAATTTCGGGCTGCATCCAAAGCGGTTTGTAAATCCGTAAAAGCATTTGCCCAAGTGATGCCATTATTCGTTCCCGTTGCCAAAGGATTTACGTAAATTGTGTTGGCAACGTACACGCTACACGGGGCATCGTTCAGTGGACTTTCCCAAATTCCTCTGCCAAAAGTGGCGGCTCTTAATTTGCCTGTTGGGTAGAAAATCTCTAAATCACGAACGGGAACTGTGGGAAAATTCTTTGTGAAAGCCGACCAAGATGTGTTAGCATTATTCCGATAATATACCCCCAAATCAGTTCCACAATAGACTTCGCCAGGTTTTCCTATTACAGAAACTAAGGTATTTGTTGGTAAATTAGGTAAACCCGTTGACCAATTTGACCATGTTAATCCTGCATTCGTTGATCTGTAAACGGCTCCACCATAATAGTTATATTGAGAAACATAAATGATGTTTGGGTCGTTGACATCAATGTGAACATGAGCCAATGAACCACCATTTAGACTCGTCATTTTTGTCCAATTTGTTCCACCATCCACGGTTTTGTATAAAAAAGAGTCTGTAATTGCGTAAATAATTTGGTCATTATTTCGAGCAACATCAATCCAACGAATACTCTTAAAATCTACATCATCGGGGCTAATTGCCACCCAAGCCGCACCAGCCGTTGATTTAAAAACTCGATTTCCACCCGCATAAATTACGTTTGCCGTGATGGGGTCCTGAATATAAGGCGTTACCCACCAGCCACCCGAAAAGCCAGTATTGAATGAATTGAAATTTACGCCACCATTGATAGACTTCGCCAAGCCTCCATTTTGGTAACAAGCATACATAATATTATCGTTGGTTCGGTCAATAAAACTAATCATCCCATCACCCCCATAAACTGATTTCCAGTTGAGGGCATTGGTCGTTAAATTCGTTCCATTGTCTTGATGTCCACTAATGATTGTTTTTTCACTCGTTCCCGAAAGCCCAAGACCATACAATTGTGCAATCGAAAGATTTGAGGAAATGTTTGACCAAGTTGCCCCTGCATCCGTAGTTTTATATACTCCGCCATCATTGGTTGTGTAAAGCGTCGAAGCTCCCGAAAAGGTTAAATCGTGATGATCAGGGTGGGTATTGGGGGCGGCTCCCGAATAAACTCGGGTCAAATTTGCCCAAGTTACACCTCCGTCCAACGATTTGAAGGCATCTATCCCAGCAGCATAAACGGTATTTGGATTAAGCGGGTCAGCGGCAACTGCCAAATTATACCAACCTTGTCCACCAGAAATATTTGGTGTGGTGGACATGGTAGTAAAAGTTAGCCCTGCATCCGTAGAGCGATAAAATCCAAGTAAACCTGCACTACTATTGGTTGCCATCAAATACACATAATTTGGGTCAGCGGGTGAAGCATCAACGGCGTATCTTTCGGCACCCGTAGTTGGCAAACCACTCGTTATTTGTGTCCAAGTTATGCCACCATCGGCTGAACGCAAAAATACACCTCCCCATTTTGAACCCGCAAAAACGATGTTAGGGTCATTGGCTTTAAAGACTACCTCTCGGGTGGCTTGCGTTGAAGTTTTAGTAAAAGTTGTTCCCCCATTAATTGAACGATAAATGCCATTCGTTCCACTCACGATGATAATATTGGTGTTTGTGGGGTGAATGATTATGCTGGTTAAACCAGTGTAATCATTTTGATTAAAGCTCAAACCCGTGGAACTCCACGTTGTTCCGCCGTTGGTTGACTTGAAAACGCCCGCTGAAAATGGATGAAAAATTGCCTGGTCTCCATCGCCCGTAACGGCATAAATGGTGGTTGGCGTGATTGGGTCAATGCCTAAATCCGTTACACCCGTAGCCAAAATACCGTTTGAGATGGATGTCCAAGAAGTACCGCCATTGATGGATTTGAACAGTTGAGAAGCGGGTGTGCAAGCGTACAGAATATTGGGATTTGAGGGGTCAATTCGGATGTTATTTACCCGCCCATTTCCATACGTAGTGGAGGCTTGGGCAAGTGGACCAACTAATGTCCAAGCGGCATTTCCTCCCACAATACCATTCAAATTATCATTGAAAAATTGACTTCGGGCTTCAAATTCTTTTTGAGCAATAACGGTCATATCACCCTTACTTTCCCGAACTCGGGGTTCAATCCATTCTGCCCAACGTTGATATTTGAAAAGCTCTCTGTTTTCTTCATCTTCTTCATCGTTAACTCGCAAGGAATCAACGATATTTTTTTGAAAATTAGACAATTTTGCCGCATTTTCTTGCAAAAAGGCTTTTTGTATTTCGTAAAAATTGGTGCTTCTTTGCCCAACTTTCAACCAATTTTGAGGGGTTTGACTGTGGCTGATTTGGGGGAATAAAAATGCTAAAAAAAAGAGACATGCCAGAACGGTTCTCTGGGGTGGTGTGGTAGTGTGTTTTTTCATTTTTAAAAGAGGGATATGGTAATTGAGCTTAATAATGGGATTGTCTTAATGGGTAAAATTAACAATTGTTAAGACCTTGTAGAGGCATAACTCAATGTTGTAGTTAGTGTTTTAATTTATCCATAATTTAATTTGAGGAATTATGTATCTTCAAGTAGAAAAAGAGGTATTGCAACTTTTTCAGAAAGTTAAGCAATCATTATTTAATCCCATTATTCAAGTGAAAATAAAAATTTTTATCTTTCTCATTCTAATATTTACTCAACAAACCCAAGCCCAAACAAACTGGTCGGAGCGAATGGCAAATGCCATGATGGAAACCCACAAAGATTCCGTAACCTATAAAGAGGAGGGGAAATTTGCCCGTTGGGATTATGAACAAGCCATTTTATTAAAAGCCCTCGAACGGGTTTGGACACGTTCGGGCGATGGAAAATATTACCAATTCATTCTAAAAAATATGGATTCTTACGTCAATGAAAAAGGCGAAATCAAGACGTATAAAGGTGAACAGTTCAATATTGATAACATCACAGGCGGTAGAATTCTGTTGATGCTGTATCGTGAAACGGGCAAAGAGAAATTCAAATTAGCGGCAGATTTACTGAGAAATCAACTCAAAAATCAACCTCGCACGCAGGAAGGTGGTTTTTGGCATAAGAAGATTTACCCCAATCAAATGTGGTTGGATGGCTTGTATATGGGCGAACCATTTTATGCAGAATATAGCAAAGCCTTTGACGAACCCCAAAATTTTGATGACATCGCCAATCAATTTGTTTGGATGGAAAAACACGCCAGAGACCCTAAAACAGGGCTTTTATATCACGGTTGGGACGAAAGTAAAGAGCAAAAATGGGCGAATAAAACCACTGGAACATCGCCGAATTTTTGGGATAGAGCTTTGGGTTGGTATGTAATGGCATTGGTTGATGTCTTGGATACTTTTCCAAAAGAACACCCAAAACGTCCAGAATTAATTGCAATTTTTCAAAGATTGATGCCCGCCATCATTAAATATCAAGACCCAAAAGAGGGTTGTTGGTATCAGGTAATGGATAGATTGGACGGTAAGGGTAACTACATGGAAGCATCGGGTTCGGCAATGTTTGTTTATGGATTGGCAAAGGGCGTAAGAATGGGATATTTAGATAAATCATTTTTAGTGAATGCTCAAAAAGGTTATCAAGGAATGTTGAAAAATTTTGTTTCAGTTGATTCAAAAGGTATTCCTCATTACGAAAAAGTGGTTTTAGTAAGTGGTTTGGGTGGAAATCCGTATCGTGATGGTAGTTATGAATATTACTTAAAAGAACCAATCCGAAGAGATGATTTGAAAGGCGTTGCACCGTTCATAATGGCAAGTGTTGAAATGGAAATTGCCGAAGAACAAAGCATTGGAAAAGGCAAAAATGTGGGGTTGGATTATTACTTCAATCATGAATTTAGAAAAAATAAAGACGGTAAATCTGAGCGTTTTCATTATACTTGGGAAGACGAAAAAGATTCTGGATATTCTCTTTTAGGCAATATTTTTACAGATTATGGAGCAAACCTAAAAAGCGTTCCAGAAGCACCAAGAGAAAATAATTTGAAAGACTTAGATGTGTATATCATCGTTGATCCAGATACAAAAAAGGAAACCGAAAGCCCAAATTATATGGGAAAAGAAGATATTGATTGCATCGAAAAATGGGTAAAAACGGGTGGTACTTTGGTGCTGTTAGCCAATGATTCTGCCAACGTTGAATTACCGCATTTTAATCAATTAGCGAAAAGATTTGGGATTGAATTTACGGATAAAAGTATCAACATGGTCAAGAATAATGTCTATGAACAAGGCAAAGTTTTGATTCCAAATAATCATGAAATTTTTAAAGATGTAAAGAAAATATTTGTCAAAGAATTATCCGTTTTATCTTTAAAAGAACCCGCCAAAGCCACTATTTCTGAAAATGGGAATGTAATTATGGCAATTACAAATTACGGAAAAGGTAGAGTATTTGCTCTTGGCGACCCTTGGATTTACAATGAATATCTCAACGGAAAACGTCTTCCAATGGAATTTGAAAACTTTAAAGCTGCCAAGAATTTGGTGGTTTGGTTATTGAAAAAATGAAAAATATTCCTCCACATTTAGACCACGGATGACGCAGATTTAACAGATTTTCACGGATAAAATTTTAAAAATCAGTGAAAATCTGTTACATCCCAATTCCATTGCGGGTTCATCCGTGGTCTAACTAAATCCACCCAAAAAACCAATGAAAAAACTAATCTTA
>JAYUOX010000446.1:0-7211 GCA_043760595.1 Cytophagales bacterium | reverse complement strand
CATTTTTCATGTCTAACGATTGCTCGTAATTGCTGATTTCTGCCTTTCCCAAACGGCGAGAATCCACGTCTAAATCCATGTTAGCAAACTCAAACGTTTTGAGAATATTCGATACACGTCCACGTCCATACGTATCAAAAGCACCGTTCAAAACCACGTCTTTTACCTTCAAAGGTTCGGGCGATGACACAATTCCAATCATGCCATTGGCAACGGTTACACCATAATAATTGCTTGGATTAATCTTGTCAGCCTTCACAATCCAAGGGTCTTGGGCGTGTAGCAATGGACAATTAACGATTAGCAATGAGACAATCAGAAGGTTGGATAATGTTTTTTGCATGGTATTGGTTTTTATAAAAATGGAGGAAATGTCTGATATAAATTGCCTGTGTGACCCAGTCTGAATCAGGATTTACAGGATTCAGGGAAAAGGAGGATAAAAATTAAAACATTTTGATTCTATAATTTTAATTCAAATTTTACATCCTGTTAATCCTAAAATCCAGTAAATCCTGATTTAGACAAAATTCAATAATACTTTTTCCTTATCCGAAATTATGAAAATTCTTTAACAAATCATTAACAAAGTGCAATTAGGGGGAAGAGAATTTGGAAATGTCTTAAATATGTATCACGGTAAACGGTTCACGGTGAACGGTAAACGAGAAAAAAGTCGTCCTCAGAATCATTTACCTTTTACCGTTCACCGTGAACCGAAATTTACCGTTTACCTTTTACCCTTCACCGTGTACCGAAATACGTTTACCGTTCACCTTTAACCGTTTACCGAAAAATGAAAAAGCAAATCAATTTTCTCGAAAAAACAGTAAATTTCATCATCATTGCCACCATCATTACTTCATGCAGTAGTGGTTTACAACAACTCAAAAAAGGCAATTTTGATGAAGCCATTTTTACTTCGGCAGAACGTTTACAAAAAAATCCTGACCACAAAAAAGCCCTCTCGGTTATCCGTGAGGCATATCCATTGGCAATTGATGAGCACAAAAGAGCCATCAGAGTTTTTGAAAATTCGCAAGAATCTTTCCGCTGGGAGAAGGCATTGGCGGAATACCAAGCCTTGAATAAAATCTATGAAGTCATCTCACATTCATCCGTGAGTATGCGTGAAGTGGGTGTGCCTCAGAACTACGCTCGTGAGGCAGAAACGGCTCGTCAATTAGCGGCTGATGAACGTTATCAGGCGGGCATAATGGCGTTGGCTCATAAGGAAAATCGGTTGGCAGCCAAGGATGCTGTAATACAATTTGAGCGAGTTAATCAGTTAATTCCAAACTACAAAAATGCTACTCAGAAGGTTGAGGAGGCATTTCAGTACGCTGTTCATCGGGTTATGATTGAGCCTGTGTATGACGTGTATCGTCTCCATGACCACGATTATTTTAATCTACAAAAATCTTTTGACGATGAGCTTTTTCGTTCAAAAAGACCTAATCAGTTTGTGAAATATTACACCACGGCAGAGGCTCGCAGAGATACTTTACCACAAAACGATTTAGTAAAATTTGCATTCTTGGATTTGCGTTCTCCTCAAAGAGATATTACAACCACAACTGAACATTTTACCAGAGAAATAAAAGTGGGTACTAAGAAAATTAATGACTCAACGAAAGTAGATGTTTTCGAGAAAGTTTGTGCTAAAATCACAACCTACAAAAAGTCAGTAGTTGTGCGTGGAACGATGCAAATGCGAGTTTTTGCCTTTAAAACGAATACTTTATTAAACGAAGAGACCGATGATGAAAACTATTGCTGGACGGATTCTTGGCAGGTTTTTGAAGGAAATCCAAAGGCTCTGACAGACGGACAAAGTTGTCCACCTACCTCAGCTCCTATTTTCAGTAATGAACCAAGTAGTTCTTATTTCTTTAACCAAATCAGCAATCAATTTGCCAATCATTTTAGAGGAAGATTGAAAAGGGCTTATCGGGATATGTAAAAGTTGCTAAGTTGCTAATTTACAAGTTATTAATTATTTGACAACTTGTAAATTAATGAAATATATCACACCTTTCTCAACTCCTTTGGATAATAATTATTGATACGATTGGGTAGAATTTTTGCCCAACCTAATCCAAAATTTTCATAAGTCATCAACGACCACCCTTTTTGTGCTTGGTCAAGGGTAAAATCTTCCCTACGCAAATATTTCATGGCTTCTTCCTTCGTAAGTTCTACCCGATTTATGTTATCGGTGAGGTACAAACTCTGGGCTAATTGATGGTCTGGGATTAAATCTTTTCCTGCAATTTTGCCCATTTTCACGCCTGCCTTTCGGATGTGGAGGTACGACTCCAAGACTTTTATCAAATATTCATGTTCAGAATTTATCAAGAAAAATTCGTCCTTTACATCATACCAATTATAATTATCAACATCTTTAATCCACGGTCTAAACACCTCTCGTTGTGTCCGACGACTGTTATTTTTGATGGGTCTGCCCGAACGGACGTAGGTTTCTTTTTCAGGATTATTCTTTTTTAAAGCAGCTATAAAAAAACCTTCTCCTTTTTCGTTTGGGTAGAAACGTAAAGAAGCCCCCCCCGCCCCCAAAGGGGGAGATATCCAATCCGTAGAAAATTCGTATGCGGAAGCCCCCCCTCTGGGGGCAGGGGGGGCTTCCGCACCATATGTTTCACAAACCCAATCCATAACCTCCTCATTTTCAGAGAGTGAGTAAGAAGAGGTTGAATAGATCAAGATTCCGCCATCCTTCAAACACGCCCAAGCATCGGCAATAATTCGTTTTTGGCGTTGGGCAAAAAGTGTTACATTTTCTAATGACCAATCCTTGATAGCCTCTGGATTTTTACGAAATAATCCAGAACCTGAATTGGGTGGATCAATCACGACTACATCAAAAAAACCTGTGAGTTTACCAAAATCCTTGGGGTCATTACTGGTAATAATGGTATTCATCGTTCCGAATTTAGTCATATTATCGGCTAAAATATCGGACTTTGTGCTTATTACTTCATTGCTCACTACAATAGATTCGGGTGTAATCAGACTGGCAATATGCGTATTTTTTCCACTCGGTGATGCACATAAATCTAATATTCTAAGGTCTTTGGATAAATCGACAGTATTCTTGATAACGTACTCTAAATACATCGAGTGAGCCTCTTGTATCGTATAGGTGCCTGCGTGAAAAAGTGGGTCTGAATTGAATTTTGGGAGATTTTTTACAAATTTCCCACTTTCACACAACGGAGTAGTTTCTACTTCAGCCCCCGTGGTCTGTGTCCCCACAGACCACTCTGCTGAAATTTTGAAAGGATTTAAACGTATAGAAACAGGAATATCGTCTTGCTCATGTGCTTGTACGAAGGCTTCTTTATCAAAACCTTTTATCTCCTGAAGAGAGTCTAATAATGCTTGTGGGATTTTCATTAGTCAAATTTACAAAGAAAGAATTTGAGTAATCAGAACTTCCGACTAATTTTGATTTCATGCGAAAAATTATCCACATAGACATGGACGCTTTTTATGCCTCCGTGGAGCAACGGGACAATCCAGATTTGCGTGGGAAACCCGTTGCTGTGGGTGGTTCACGGGAGCGTGGCGTAGTGGCGGCTGCCAGTTATGAAGCTCGTAAATTTGGAGTTCGGTCAGCGATGGCATCGGTGGTGGCAGCCCGTAAATGCCCGAATTTAATCTTTGTAAAACCACGTTTTGAAGCATACAAAACTGCTTCTAATCAAATCAGGGAGGTTTTTCTGGAATACACCCCTCTCGTAGAACCGCTTTCGTTAGACGAAGCCTATCTGGACGTTACTGAAAATCTGAAAGGTATTCAATCCGCCACCGAGATTGCCAAAGAGATAAAAATCAAGATAAAAGAACGCACGGGGCTGACGGCTTCGGCGGGGGTTTCCTACAATAAATTCTTGGCAAAATTGGCTTCTGATTATAATAAACCCGATGGATTATTTGTGATAAAACCTAATCAAGGCGAAAAATTTGTGGAGGATTTGGACGTATATCGTTTTCACGGAATCGGTAAAGTTACTGCCGAGAAAATGAACAAAATGCAGATTTTTACAGGCATGGATTTACGACAAAAAGAGGAGGCGTTTCTTCGTAAACATTTTGGCAAAGCAGGCGGCTATTATTACGACATCGCCCGAGCCGTTGATAATCGTGCTGTTAATCCCGATAGAATCAGAAAATCGGTGGGTTCGGAGAATACTTTTGAGACAGATTTGGACACTCGCATCGAATTAGAAGCAGGATTGTTACCCCTCATCGAGGACGTTTGGCGATATTGTGAACGCACACACGGATACGGAAGAACCGTTAATCTGAAAGTAAAATACACTGATTTTCAACAGATTACGAGAAGTAAAACGACCCTTTCACCCATTATGGACAAAGCATTTTTCGATAAAATTTCTTTTGATTTATTAGAACAAATCCTACCTGTACCCAAAGGTGTTAGACTGTTGGGTATCTCTTTGTCTAACCTTGAGTTTGCTGACGAGATGATTGGAAAACAATTGACTTTGAATTTTTAGATTCATTTCACATACAAAAAATCGTATTGTACATCATTTTTGCTCATCGTTTTTCAGTTTCTGTTAATTTTGTTACAGAAAAAATACATCAGGTTTTATTATTAGAATATCATTAACACATCATTTTCCCCAATTTTGATTCGGAATTATAGATTTTAAGTCGCAAAATCCCTTCCAAGGGTTCAAAACCCTTGAGAGGGATAATTTAAGAAGTAAAAACGGTTCTGCGACTTAATTTTTATAATTCCTTTTTGATTTAACCATCAGGAAGAAAATTTCTGAATCAGGCTGAATATTTATACTTTTATCAAAATATTCAAGTTGATTCATCATGAAGAAATTATTACTGCTCAATATGTTGATTATTGCATCAACAATCTCCTCTTTTTCTCAAAAATTGACCGCTCTCGATGTCCTCAAAAAAGCTACCGAAGTGGCAGGTGGTGAGACCTGGCATAGCCCCAAAACATTATTGCTCAGAGGTGATGCCGACTTCACGCCCTACGGTTTGGCAGATGACAAAAACAAGATTCATTTTGACAAATACGTCATGCACCGAATCTTCCCACCCTACAACGACGAAGCCCACAAAGCTAATGGAAAAGTACGTTTTGATGCAGCCTACAAGGATTCTACGTTTTTTCTTTTGAATTTTGACGGTAAAAAACAGACGCTCAATCTTTCTGATAGAGCAAAACCTTATGCCAAACAATTTAATTTGAGCAATAATTTCGGGTTTAGTATTATCCGTTTTGCCGATAAATCAGAGTTCCAAACCACGCTTTTGGGCGATGATTATGTGGATGGATTTCCGTGTTATATGATCAAAATTATTGACCCCAAAAAGAACATGACGGTTTTTGGGATTGATAAAAAAAAATTTTACATCCGTCAAGTTGCCTTTTCGACGGAGGTAGGTTTTCATCATCGCATTTATTCAGATTTTAAGAAAGCAAAAAATGTGAGTTTCCTACAACCTACTCGCCTGCGAATCTACTTTGAAGGCTTGAAATGGGTGGACATCAATTGGCGGGAGTTTTATGTCAATCAAGCGATTGAGGATAAGGTTTTTGTGGTGGAAGAGGGAAAATGAAATTTAGAATTTTACCCCAATCAACGCTCCATAATTTGCACTTTCAAACGTCTTTTTACCAATTCCTGCCACCTCTCCTGTTCGATTATCAAATTGATATTCTAAACCAATCGTAATCGTGGATTTTCTGTTCCGAATCGGAAAATCATAACCTGTTCCTAATACAAACCCGCTACCGATACCAAACTGGTGATCGTATTGGTTAGTAGTTTTGTTGCGATATTTTTGTGTAAACTGAGTGATAAAAAAATAGTCTCCTTGCACGTAAAGACCTTTTTTGGCAGTTTTATCGAAAGGAAAATATTTTACAGAAGCGGCAGCTCCCCAATAATTGAAAAACATTTCCTGACCAATGTCATTTCTTGAAGCCTCAGCCCCCAATGATTTGAATTTTATGCCAAAGGTAACATATTTTACTTTCTTGAATTTATGATAAGCCGCAATCGAAGCTAACCAACCACCCGAGGATGAAAAATTACCCGATTCAAATTTTTCTTTTAAGCCATTGCCCAAAATACTGTTACCATACCCAGCCCTAAATTCTCCGACTGTGAAAGAGGCTGTATCTTCTTTTGTTTGACTGAAAATAGTCATTTGGAAAGTCAAAAAGAATATTATTAGAAATAAATGTTTCATAATTTTATACTGATTTTAAAAACTTCGTACTTGTGATTTTACGGAAGCCTTCGGTTTTACCGAAGGCTTCCGTAGGTATTTCAGCGTTAAATTTGGTTTTAATTTTTACCGCCAAAAGTATAACCAACGGCTATGTTGAAAATAATGGGGGAATTGGCAATGCCAATATTGGGTGCTTTGAGGGTCTCTTGTTTGCCTGTCAGTTTGTTGTTGTACGTGAACTCATCGTTGCTCAAAGTTGTGCCTACATTTTGCCAATACCTCACACTCGTGGCGGTGGTGATACCTTGCAAAAATGTATTTTCGCTGTTTTTGAAAGGAAAATACCGATAGTAAACTCCGATGCCCAAGGTTACGGTTTTAAAATCCTTGATTTTAGTGGCTTCGGTTTGGGCTTCGCCATTATTATAAACCTCCCAACTGTGTAATTTAGGTTCAAAACGAACATCCAAGAATTGCGTAAAACGATACCCAACCCCAAAACCTGTTGTATAAGGCAAGTGCAATACAACACCCTGCGTTTTGAAATCTCCAACGACTGGCGGGTTGAGTGAAAAACCGTGCGAAAAATCTAAGGCGATTCTTTTACTGAAATAATTTACTTCTATGTTCCCACCGCCCAGTGCAGTAGGTTGAATCAATCCTGCCATCAAACTGAATTTATTGCTGTATAAAAATTTCTTCTTTTTGATGCTCTGCGAAAAAATATTAGTGATTGACAATGAGGTGATTAGCACGCTGAATGCGATGTTTTTGATTGTATTTTTCATGATAATTTTTTTGTTTATTTTTAGTATTTACTCTCGTAGGGGCGTATTGTATGCACCCATTTCGTCCGTTGTGGGCGTATGCGATACCAATGCTGTCAACTTAAGAAATTTGTCCGATTAACGCTGGCAGGGTTTTGAATCCTGCCAGCGTTGAAACGGGGAATTAACCGA
>JAYUOX010000445.1:0-7229 GCA_043760595.1 Cytophagales bacterium | reverse complement strand
ATTGCCACCGTGCCGCCCGACTTCCGTGTGCAACCACCATCAAAAGTACCATAAAACCCACCCACCACAGATTGGCGTTTGAGACATCCTCCCAAAGTTTGGTAGGGTTAATGATTCCAGCATGAATGGAGTACCAGATAAGCCCACCCCCAATGCCTAAGAATAGGAGGTACTGTAATGTTTTTTTCATGAAATGATTTACTGTAGCTCGAAGTGGCACTTCGAGAATGGAGTCCGATTATTCTTCCGCTTTCGAAGTGCCACTTCGAGCTACAGTATTACACCAAATGATTATTACTATCAGGAAAAACCAAACGTGGCGTGTGTTCTTTGGCTTCGTCGGGAGTCATTAATCCGTAAGCAATAATGATAACAATATCGCCCACCTGAGCCCTACGAGCGGCGGCACCGTTCAAACATACTGTGCCAGAACCTCTTTCGCCTTTGATAACGTAAGTCTCAAAACGTTCACCGTTGTTGTTATTGACAATCTGCACTTTTTCGTTTTCGATGAGATTGGCAGCATCCATCAAGTCCTCATCGATGGTAACACTTCCTACATAATTCAACTCCGCCTGTGTGATTTTGACACGGTGGAGTTTAGATTTCATTACGTGAATAAACATATATTTTACTTATTAATTTTATTGTTAATTATCTGATAAAGAGACCGTTACGATTTTATTTAGAATACCAAGAATAGAAGATAATTCATTAAAAAAATATAATCTATCGTCAATAAAAATGGTATTATTTTCTAATTTCAGAAACTGCCATTCTGTGCCATTGCTCACACAACCATAAATAGTGTTCACTTTTCGCCCATCGGTTTCATTGAAAATTTTAGCTCCAACCATTTGGGCTACACACTGACCAAGGCTATTTTCTATGATATTTTGTTTGGCTTCTACTAAGGCAAAGATGGGGCTTTGAATGGTATAAGATTTTTCTCCTTGACTCAAAATAAAATCACATTCACCATTGAGTCCCTGAGAAATATCAGCATCAAGATTTTCCCCTGAAAAAATAGTAAATGAATAATTATTATGAGTAAGAACTTCAAGCAACAAAGGCATTATAAGTAATTCTGACCTTGATTTTTCACTTTTGGGGACTAAATGACTCGATTTTTCAAGGGTCTCTTTTAGCCAACTACTCGGTTGTAAGGGAGAAGAATTATGGAAAAGGCTCGTTACGACCTCCTGTAGATGAGCCATTCGTTCAATATCCTTTAATTTGAAGTTACTATAAGCCATGAATGGATGCTTTTGAATGTTTTTACAAAGATATTTAGAATTTATGACTCTTCCTTCGATTAAACGAACATCGGACAACAAAAATCGAACATTGAAATTTACACAATCACATTATCAATCAAACGGGTTTTGCCCATAAATGCGGCAATACACAAAGCCGTTTTCCCTTCCAAATATTCGTCAATTGGTTGAAGTGTGTCAAAATTTGAAATTTCAAAATATTCTAACTCAATACCTTCTATTGATGATAACTTTTTGGAAACGAACAACTTAACTTTGTCAGAAGATTCTCCATTTTTCAAAATCTGACTCGCTTCTTGCAAGGCTTTGTAGATTTCGGGAGCGTTAATGCGTTGCTCAGACGAGAGATTTCTATTCCGAGAAGACATCGCCAAACCGTCCGTTTCACGCAGCGTTGGGCAAATATTTAGTTTCAAGGAAAAACTCAAATCCTTCACCAAGCGATTAATGACGGCACATTGTTGTAAATCTTTTTGTCCAAAATAAGCCGCATCGGGTTGAACGATATTGAATAATTTAGAAACCACAATCCCCACACCATTGAAATGCCCTGGTCTAAATTGTCCTTCCATGACCCGTTCCAAATCGCCAAAATCAAACTTGATATTGGGCAAATTTGGGTACATTTCCTCAGCACTCGGAGCAAAGACTACCTCACACCCCACCAAGTCAAGCATCTGACAGTCAGCTTCTAAGGTTCGTGGATAAACTGCCAAATCATGGGTATTATTGAACTGGGTAGGATTAACAAAAATACTACAAACGGTCAGATTATTCTGGGATTTTGAAGTTTTAATTAAGGATAAATGTCCTTCGTGTAACGCCCCCATCGTGGGTACAAAACCCACAAAATGACCGAGTAAACGTTGTGATTTTAAGAAATTTTGTAGGGACAATATCGTATGAAAAATCTGCATTTTGGTTCTTGGTTCTGGATTTTTGTTGTGGTGGGAAGTTCTGAATATTTTTTTAGAATTTCAATAAAACATCTTGATTAATTATTGTGAAAGCCCCTAAACTTTAACTCCAAACTCCAAACCCCAAATCCTAAACCTAAAACCCAGAACTCAAAAGTTACAATCCAGAACCAAAAACATGATGGATTATCCGTATATTTTTTGTACTTTTGCATAATTTTTCACGAATACTTCTTTTTTGCTTTGCCGTTTAAGTGATTATTTTTTTGATATAGAAAATGGGGAAATTGTATTGTCAGAATTGATTTTAAAACCAATAACTGGCAATCATCAACCCCTAAAAATCAAAAATAACCTTAACACTTTTTAACATCCACAAAGCTCCTAACTACGACAACAATGTCTAAATTGCGTATCCTTTACGTTGCCAGTGAAGTTGACCCGTTTCTTGCTGTAACTCCAGTAGCTGATTTTATCAGAAAACTACCTTCTGCCATGAAAAGCAAAGGGTTCGACATCAGGATTTTAGTTCCAAGATTCGGTTTAATTAATGAACGGAAGAACCGTCTTCACGAAGTTGTAAGATTATCAGGTTTTACCGTTCCAGTGGGCGATGCTGATATGCCCGTAACGATTAAAGTCGCTTCGTTGCCCTTGGCTACTTTACAAGTTTATTTTATTGATAACGAAGACTACTTTCAAAGAAAGTACGTTTTTACTGATAAAGAAGGCAAATTTTATGCAGATAATGACGAAAGAGCCATCTTTTTTTGTAAGGGAGCATTAGAAACCGTTAAAAAATTGGGTTGGTCGCCACACATCGTGCATTGCACAGATTGGATGTCGGCATTGATTCCCTTGTATCTAAAAACAACTTATAAAGACGACATAATCTTCAAAGATTCAAAGTCAGTATTTTCAGTTTTTGATAACGAGTTTACTCATAAATTTCAACTTGAAGGGCTTTATGATAAAGTAAGAATCGCTGATATTGAAGACGGTATGTTATCGGCTCTATCAACCGCAGATTATGACGGATTTATAAAAATCGGGATTGAATACGCTGACATGACCATTATTCCAACAGAAGTAGCAACAGAAAAATTTAACACTATTATTGATGTATCACCAGATAAAAAATTTGAGTACGTTTCTGAAACAAACACCGAAGGTTTCTATGACCTCTATACAGCATTGGCAGGTGCATAAAATTTCGTTTGCTATCCTTTTCTTCGCATTTTTTGCTACTTTGACAGCCTGCGAAGACCCACAAGAAATTGGTTCTGAGGTATTTGTGCAGGATGTTGGCGTACTTTACACTGATACACTTACGGTGGATGCTTCTACGGTTTTAGTGGACTCAATTGTTACCAGTAATACCCAAAATCTGTTGGTCGGACGATACAGTGATCCTATTCTTGGGCTTGTTCAAGCCAATAGTTACTTTCATATCGTCAATAACGATACCTTACGTTCAGCGGTTGATACAGCAGGTAGAAAGAAGATTACTTGGACAAAATTTCCTACCAAAATAGATTCTGTTCGATTCATTTTACCTTATTCATCGTACCAAGGAGATACCTTACAAGCACAAACGTTTAAAGTACATCAATTGGCAGATAATGCCGTTTTGGACGCTACCAAGACGTATTTTAGTAGTACAGATGCCCCTGCATTGAAACCAACTTTGCTTGGTCAAACAAAAAGTATTAAAATCAGACCGATTAAAAATAAAAATATATTATCAGGAACAGGGAGATTCGATACGCTTAGAATACCTATTACTGACCCTGTTTTTCTTAGTTTTCTTTCAAAACAAAGAGACGCAAAAAAAGAAGATGTCGTTATTGGAACAGAGTTTAGAAATTCTATCAGAGGTTTGGCATTGACTTCCGAAAGTGCCAATAATGCAGCTCTGTTGGGTTTTACGGCAGATTTTGCCATAATGAAAGTTTATTATAGTTACAAATACTCTTACACACTAAGAAACAAAGCTAACACTGCCGACAGCATAACCGTCAAGGTGGACACTACCAAAGCAAATGATTTATTTGTTAGCATCTATAATCGTGCAACGGGAGCTCCTTTGAATGCCCGTTTTAACAAAATAACTGCAACCCGCAGCGGAGCATTTAGTAAAATATTGAAACCCTCTGATGCCGTTAAATCGTTACAATCAAACAATGAAGTAGCCATTCAGGAAAGTGTAGGGTTAGCGTTGAACCTAAAATTTCCGACCTTAGCCAAGTTAAAAGAACGTAGAGATATTGCTATCAATAAAGCTGAACTGGTTTTGGAACCCAAAAGTAGCCCATATTCAGTACCACAAGACTTAATTTTGATAGAAAGTACAAAAGATAACCGCCCAGTTAGAACTACCATAACTGGAGAGGGAAGTCTGCTATTTGTATCAAGTGAATCAGCTTCGGCATCTTATATTACCAAAACTCAAAACTACACATTCAATGTAACGAGTTCGCTACAAAATGTGCTTTCTGGAAGAAATAAATCCAATGGATGGATAGTTACGCCAACGACTTTTGGTACATCCGCCCAAGGACAAAGAGGTGTTACATCTGGTAAGAATATTATCTCATCTAATATTGATAGAGCGATTTTTAATGCTAAAAACATAAAATTAAAAGTCTATTACACGTATGTAGGCAAGTAGATTTTTAATTTTAATAAATTAATCCGAAGCGGAGATTCATAATGTGAAATCTCCGCTTTATTTTTGTGGTATAATAAAACAGAGAACAAAAAAAGAAGATAATTAATTGATTTTGAAACACTTAGGATATTTTTGTAGATTTGAATGAGTAATATTGGCGAAACAATTAGTTTACTGTTCTAAGAAAACCGCCGCAATAGCCATGTTGTCAGTTATTTTAGCATTTTTGAAATGAATCTTTATCGCATATTTTAAAATAGCCATTTCTGTTATTCCTTTGTTACTATCTCGGCTCATCGCCAATAATACATTACTCACTTTATTATAATTCTCATCTGTTCTTTCTAAATTGTAAACATCTAATGCTTTATTCATATAATATTCTATCTCTTCTTCACTTGGATTTCCAACAAAAATCTTATTCAATTTTTCTAAGGTACTAAACCCAGTATCATCAGCAATTTTATAATCTTCTATTTGTCTATCGTTGCTCACAGATTTGCTTGACTCAGCTAAATAAGCCTCATCCGCTTTGATCTCTTCATAAGTCCGTGGTTTTACTTCATCATTTTGTTTATCACTAATCTTTTCCCCTTCTGGCTTGCCATATTTACCCGTAGGCAAATTATTTACATATTTACCCAACTCATAAACTAATCCAACTGCAACAAAAATCATTATAAAAACTCTCTTAGAGTTACTCATCGTGGTATTTAGTTAAATGTAAAAAAAAA
The DNA here is from genome assembly GCA_043760595.1 of Cytophagales bacterium. Lineage (GTDB taxonomy): Bacteria > Bacteroidota > Bacteroidia > Cytophagales > Spirosomataceae > Arcicella. Next base: position 1,630 of record JAYUOX010000445.1, on the reverse strand, counting down.
CGATTTAATAATATTAATTAGGCGGATTTTATTGATTCACGGGCATAGCCCTGTCCGCCTTGATTTGTTCTAATTCTCTACTCTTATAGATTAGTAGTTCTTCCATCAATTTGTTCTTCTCTCGTCGCTCTTGCTCCAATTCTTCTTTATGCACAAAATCACCCGCAAACATTATTGAATTATCATGCCCAATCTTGCCCATCAACCATTCTGCACTTACTCTAAATTGCTCTACAATCATTCCTGCCATTTCTAAACTCAATGCTTGTTTACCCTTTTCAACTACGGATATTTTAGATTGAACGGTGCCTATTGTTTTTGCAAACTCAGTTTGGTTCAAATTATAAAATTTTCTTATTGATATAATTCTTTGACTATCAGACATTTATAAAAAATATTTACTTTGAGATAAAAATATATTGTAAAAGATTTTTTTATCTCAAATGAGATAAATATATTTGCATATAAATTTATTGATAACAAATTTAACAAACATTAATTAACGTTCAAAATAAATGAGTGGAACATTATTAAACGGAATTTTATTATCAGCTACTGATGAGTTAAAAGTTGAGTTTAAAAACCGAAAACCTTACCTTCCCATAGAGTGGATAAATGTATATATGAACCGCTTTGAGGAAGATACTTTAGGTAGAGATTACAACCGAATAAAAACTTGGCTTTACAACTGCCAAAGAACTGCATCGGTTGCACCTAACCTTACGATTATTAAAAATATTGACATATTAATTGAAGAAAACAACTGGAAAACTGATGCTAACAACGATTGAAATATCACTCCCAGCCAATCAGTTGGAGTTTTTGGAAGCCATCAACGCCAAACTTGACGTAATCATCCATCACCGTAATCATTCGGCATGGCTCACAAATCAGATGGTCGCAGATCGTTTTCACGTCTCAACCGCAACCATCAACCGTTGGCGAGAGAATAACAATATGCCAAGCGTTATTTTGGGAGATAAACGCCTTTATATAGCCGCCCAAGTGGATAATTGGATGGAGCAATTTGCCACTGATAAAGTTCTGGAAATACATAAACTCAAAAAAGCCGCATGATAACCCAAGCCCAAATCGAAGCCTTAGAATTAGGCGTACACAATCTTAGAAATTGTGCAAAAAAGCAAAACATTGAAGTAACTCTGAGGATTTTTTGTGGTCAAAAACAGTTTGAATATTGCACTAAAAAAGATGGAGAATTTGATGGTTTAGTATATTTTGAAAATAACGAAATGATACAGAACTACTGGCTCACTACGGGTATGAGGTCAAAACGAGAAAAAAGAACAGATTTTTGCCATTTAAAACTGGTAAAATAAAGACTTAAAACTCTTATAGTTGTATGCACAAAATGGCGGTTTTTTGTATCAGCTATGGGTTTTAAAAAATACCAAAGTAAGGGTTTGGTTAAACGAAAGTCGATGCTTATTACTCGAATAATAAGTAAGGTCGGCGGGATGGAAGCTACACTGTAGCAGGTGAACGGAGCAAAATTTGCATCTGTTCGTGGTTCGACTCCACTTCCATCACACAGGTTCAGAGAACGATACCCCTATCACTCGTGCAAAAGTTAATTAAATAGGTTAGGTGTTTACACATAGCGAGTTTTTTG
>JAYUOX010000444.1:0-2568 GCA_043760595.1 Cytophagales bacterium | reverse complement strand
CGCCCTCAAAACGGTGTCCATTGAGCGTGAACGGTGAAAACGTCATACTCCCAACTCCAAGAATTAGGGTAAGTCCTTTGTAGGTAGGTTTAAATTGATAACGGTTAAAGGGCTGTTGAAAACGGTATTGATTGTTGAACGGGTGGCTGAAATTGATGTTTTGGCTATTAAAACTAAAATTGAAAGGCATTTTAATTTTACCCAAAATATCAAAATTCAAAGTTCCACTCAAAACGGATTCAAAGGGTAAACGCCCATCCGCCAATGAATTTGTTTGGTAGAAAGTCGTATTATTTGAAATCGACCCGTTTACAGAAATACCCGCCTCTAACATTTTCTTAGGGGCATCTTTCAGTGCTTTTGCTTGATCTTTGAGTTTTTTAGCTTCGGCTTCAAGGTCTTGGGCATTACTGTTTTCAGTAATAGTCAGACAAAAAACCATGAAAAACCAACTCAAATATAATTTTAGAATTTTTACCATATCAGTTCAAATTATTAAATTAGTGGTAGTATTATTTGACTTTGACACTTATTTGCTTACCAATGGATGACCTTATTCCGTCAAACCTAACAGCATACAACATATAGGAATAAGAATTATCGGGGCTAATTTTCTCATCAAAATACTCCCTCATTTCTCCATCAGCCTCGCCAATTTTTACCATATCACCTCCTACTTTTTGTCGGAAGACAAGGAACTTTGATAAAGGTTTCTTTAAATAATAATCCCATTGTAGACGCACTTTTTTATCGGATGAGATATGCTTACCTGTGACTCTATTGACAGGACTAATCCGTAAGGGTTTGAACACTTTTACATCCAAACGACAAGTAGTGTCGCCAGAGCTAAGCCCCTCTTGGTCAATGGCTTCTAAAACATATTGCACCAATCTTTCTTCGTCCCAATCAGCATCGTAGTATTGAAGCATTAGGTTATTTTTGTCGAATGATTTCAGTAAAACTTTACTGGTATCGGGTAAATTCCTTTTAGATAGTCTGTACTTTTCAACGTCTTCGCTGGTGCTTAATTCCCAACCCACAATCACGGCACTATCAGTTTCAAACTTGGTAGTGAAACGGGGTGGATCGGGAGGAAAAATATCTGGTCGAATCAGGGTTAGTGTATCATTAAGTTTTGCACTATTCACGTGGTTATCAATCGGAATAATTAAATAGTGAATTTTTCGAGAACGGGCTTTTAGAGAAATAGTATCAATCAATTCAGTATCATAAGCTCCCGCTGATTTTATGACAAACATTAGATTTCGGTCGTGTCCTTCGGCTCGCATGATATTATAATTATACAAGTCTTTGTCCGCCCCTGGCTTCCACGAAATTTTAACAATCCCTTTTTTATCAATTTTTCCTTGTAGCTCTGTTACTTTCATTGGCGGAATGGTATCTATGATGGTTACTTGCAACGCCTCCGACTGCGTTTCTTTATCCCGTAAATCAACCGCTGAAACGATGTAAAACATATTTTCGGAGTTGTCTTTAATTTTATCTAAAAAGTAATGCGTGTTTGTAGGGATAATTTGGGTAGTTACCTTTTGTAAATCCTGCATATTTTTGGTCTTATAAACGTGGTAACCTTTTACGTTAATTGACAAACTGTCAGGATATTGCCACTTTACAGCTACATAATCTTTATTTGGAAAAGAGTAGGTTAAATTTTGTCCACCAACTAATCTATTTTGGTAAGCATAAACCGTGGCAATATTGGAAGGCGAACTTTCATCCCCAAAAGGATCAATACCCCGTACTCGATAATAATAGGTTTTCTGCAATTGAGGGACTTTACTACCATAAACAATTTCTTCAAATCTTTGGGCACTTTCTAAGGGAAGAAATGGGTCAGCATTAACCCTTTGGTAGGTTACGCCTTTATCATCAGACCGTTCAATATTGTAGGCAGAAAATACGCCATATTTAGAATATTCCCACTTTACGGTCGCAGAGCTATCCGCAAAATCTGCATCAATTAATCCTTTTGGAGCATATTGAGGGATATTTAAAGTCAGACCCGCCACTAAATCATCTTTTACTTCAGCAATGGCGTTTGGTTGATTTAGGCGTACTACATATCTGTAAATTTCATTCTCTTTAACCGTAGAATCAGTATAAGAAAGGTTCATTAAGTGGGCAGTTTCTGGGGAGAAATCCGCACAAAGCATTGAGAATACATGACGACCACTCAAGGCATTATTGATGACTGCGGTGTCCTTTTCCGTTGCTGGGATGGGTTCGTCATACAGGAAATTCTTGACAATTTTTGCATAATTTACCCTTTGGGCAAGTTTACCCCAATCCTCTTGTGAAGCTGGTAGTAGTTTTATTACAATAGGGCTTTCTGGTTTTGATAAAGATTTATCGTTCCTTTTAATGGTTGTTCTTTCAAGTGTATAGCCGTATTGATTCCCCGTCATCCACAGATTCGGCGTAAGCGTTGCCCACCGCAGGACAATTCTTTTATTTTTATGCTTTGCTAATAATTGCAAGCCCGTGGTTTGGGAGGCAACGGGCTTCGCAATTGGAGGTTTTATTGTTGTGGGTTTCACAACTACGGGT
>JAYUOX010000443.1:0-2572 GCA_043760595.1 Cytophagales bacterium | reverse complement strand
GAATTATTGAAAGATGGCGTAAATCCAGTGGTTATCGAGAACATCGCCAAGCAAATCGGAATGCCCGTTGGACCTTTGGCAGTTTCGGACGAAGTAGCTTTGGATTTAGCCTATAAAATCTCGGCTGGGGCGGTCAAGGATGGCATTTTATCAGAAAATGATACAACCTATCAAGTCAGCAAAAAATTTACTGAAATGGGACGTTTGGGCAAAAAAGCGAAGGCAGGTTTTTATGATTATCCAGAAGGAGGTAAAAAGCATTTGTGGGCAGGTTTAGCAGAAATGTTCCCTGTGAAAGCCGAGCAAATCTCAACGGACGACATCAAAACGAGATTATTGTATCGTCAGGTTTTAGAAACCGTAAAATGCGTAGAAGAAGGCGTAATTCGCACCAATTTGGATGCAGATTTAGGTTCAATTTTCGCATGGGGATTCCCTCCATACTTAGGCGGAACGCTCTCATTTGTGGACACAGTAGGCATAAAAACCTTCGTTTCAGAATGTGATAGATTGGCTGAAACTTATGGCGAAAGGTTTAAACCAACCGCAAAATTGCGGGAGATGGCAGCGATTGGGGTTGGGTTTTATGCGTAGAGTTTAAAAGGAGAGGCGAGTCGTGAGGCTCGCCTTTTGTTGTGGGGGTATATACGGATTTGTATATATGCAAGATTGTATATGTGTATTATTGACTATTCACTTTTGGCTTAAACCATAGATTTGAGCAGATTACAAGGTAAGTTTGTGAGGCTTGCCTTTTTGGTTTTATTGATTCTCAATTCTAAATAATTTATCTTCTTGCGATAGTTTAACTACAAAATAATCTTCGTTATTTAATTCTATGGGTAATTTGTCTTTCAAGATAGATGCAACAAATTGGATGTTATTTTTATTAACAAGGTTTGCAATCTTCACTAATTGATTACCGTGCATTAATTCTTTTTTATCATTTAAAATAAAATGAAGACATGGAATATTTTCTTCATCAGCAAATAGTATATATGCAATATCAAAACATGATATTTCACCTTGTTTTTTACCAGAACTTAAATTGGGACTATCAACATTAAACGTTGAAAATTTATACAGTTTTTGGTCTTTTGAATTATTGATAATATCATAATTCAAAGCATATTGTTCACCGTACAATTCATTCGATATTGAAGCAAAATAGTTATTAAACTTATCCCTTTGATTTTTTAGTTCCGTTTCAAAATCCTTAGAAAATAGTTCTTTATCAATCTCTTCTAAATTTTTATTTAATTCTATTAAGTCATCATCTACTTCGTTAAATTGTTGAATGACATTGTCATACTCCCCTTTTTTCTTGAATTTATTATTTAGCTCATTAATGATTTTCTCCAAATCCTCAAAAGTGTCATTTTTTGCTATCAAGTTAGTAATTCTTTTTTCTTCAACTAATAAATCCTTTAAAGTAGCATTTTTCGACACAATGATATTCTCTAAATTAGGTAATTCCTGAGTGATAAACTTCACTTTTTCAACAATCATTTGATTATGATATTTAACCAAATCTTCAAAAGTTTTTTGAATTCCTAATACTTGATTCGTTGCTTGTTGATAGATGATTTGTAATTGCTGGGTGTCAATATTTGACAGATTTTCCTCTAATTCTTTTTTTGCTTCTTGTATTATATCTCTACGAAGCGTGAGCCTACTAACATCTGAACTTGATTTACTTATTTTGTATTTTAAATCATTGAGATTATCTAAATCTTTTTCAAAATTTTCATTCAGATTTAAGAGAGATTTTTTCTTATTGAGATTTTCAATATCTATATTAATTAATGCTAATGATGTTTCGTAAGCTGTTTTGGTTTGATATTTTTCAAGCCTTTTTTTGAAGTTCTTTTCATCATTAATTTTTGTTAGTAGCACTTGTTTTTCCGTGGCATTTCCTACTGGACATCCAAGTAAAAATAAATGAAAAGGCTCAAATTGAGCATCAGCATCTTTAAAAACTTTAAAAGTTCTTAGTGTGCTATTTAGATTTTCATCTTTATATCGAATATTTTTAGAAATAATTTGTCTAAAAGAAGGTTTTGAAGACAAATGATTGGGAAATAAAAGTTCAGCAAGTCGTAATTCAAATTCTTCTATCGTAAAACTTTGCCCGTTAATTTGTCTAATTGTTTCTTTTCCAGATAGAAAATTACGTTCGATGTCAATTTCTAATGAATCAGGATTATCCAAATTTTCTTTTAAAATTAGAGTAATTAACACTTTTCCTTTTATCAGAAAATCTTTAACTAACTTATACTCATTCTTCGGATTATCAGGATCTATAAATATATCTTTTGCACTTTCTCCTAAACAAAAATCAATTAATTTTAAGACTGTTGTCTTACCTATATTATTACCAGTTTTAATATCTGAAATAGGCGTCTCATCTACAATCAAATTAATCCCCTTTCGGAAATTAATTTCCCGAATAATTTTACTTCCACTTGATATTGTTAATGATTTTAAGAACATAATTCTACCTCCCCATTTTGGTTTAAAATGGCAACATTGATTAAATAAAGCCAATCTAAACATAAAACGAATACAGAAA
>JAYUOX010000442.1:0-7256 GCA_043760595.1 Cytophagales bacterium | reverse complement strand
TTAACGCTGGCAGGGTTTTGAATCCTGCCAGCGTTGAAACGGGGAATTAACCGATTTGTGAGACAGTTAAAAACCTTAAGTTGACAGCATTGGTATGCGATACGCCCCTACATCAAAAATCGCCAAAAATTATTATCAACAAACCACATGAACAACTTAGCCCGTACTGTAAACAAAGTCAAAAATTACCCAAAATGGGTACTCTCATTTCTCATCGGTAGAACGGTCCGTTTTGTTGGCACGGCAGGAATTTCTTTTGAAGAAATGACTACCGAAAGAGTCATTGCCACGATTGAAAACAAATCCAAAGTTAGAAACCACATTGGGCAGGTACACGCAGGAGCAATGATTTTGTTAGCTGAAACCGCTACGGGTATGGTCGTCGGGATGAATATTGACGATAATAAAATTCCCTTGATAAAATCTATCAAAACCAATTTTGTGAGGCGTTCATCGGGTGGCATGAGAGCCGTTGCGACCATCACCGAAGAGCAAAAAACCTTGATGAAAAATGAACCGAAAGGAGAAGTTTTAATCACGGTTTCAGTAACTGACGAAAGTGGACAAGCTCCCATTGAGTGTGAAATGTTATGGGCTTGGATAACGAGAAAGTAGGTGTTAGGGTTTAGGTGTTGGGTGTTAGTGGAATAACTAACTGATTATCGAATGTTAATACAAAGTAGAAACATTGATTAAATTATTGAGATTGATTTATATGACAAAACCAGAAATACTCCAAAAACTCACCGAGGGATTTTCAATAGTAGAAGATACTTTGCGAAAGGCAGACGATGCCATTTTTTATAGTAGAAAAGACAATAAATGGTCGATTGCAGAGAACTGTAAGCATTTATCGCTTTCGGTGAAGCCTTTAAACATGGCTTTTTCATTGCCCAATTTTGCCCTTTTATTCTTTGGAAAATTGAACCGTGAAGCCAGAAATTATGATGAAATGGGGGAGAAATATCTGCAAAAATTAGCAGAAGGAGCAGTTGCACCTGAGCAATTTGTCCCAGAGCAATTATCAGTAGAAAACAAAAAAGAAGACTTGATTGAAGAGTTGAAAAAAATCAATAATTCGTTCTTGAAAAAAGTTGATGATTTTACGGAAGAAGATTTGGATAAATACTTGATTCCACATCCCGTTCTCGGAAAATTAACCATTCGTGAGATGCTTTATTTCACGATTTATCATACCTTGCATCATCAAAATGCAATCTTATTTCAACAAAATTAACATCAATATGAACATCATTCCACTCATGCAACAAGGGTTTGCAAGTAGTAGTAAAAGAGTAGCCAAAATGGCGGAGAATTTTTCGGGCGATGAAATCTTCTTTCGACCTTACGACAAAGTGAATCATTTTGCGTGGGAAGTAGGGCATTTGGCTTTTATTCGTAATACCATTATCAAGATATTGAATCCATCTGAAAAGTTGGAATCTCTTGGAAATGAACGGGTTATCTTTGCTCCTGGGACTCCTTTACAAGCCAATGATATGTTTTCTCCGATAAATGAATCCGTTGAGGCTTTACAAAAAAGGGGAGAGAGAATTAATGAATTATTGGCAAATCTTACCCAAGAACAATGGGATTCGGAGAGTCCTTTTAAGTTACCTTTTGGCACAACGGTAGGCTCGCAAATTTGGGTATTTTTCACGCACGAGAGTTTTCACTTGGGCGAAATATCTTATTTGAAGAATATTTTGGTGAGGAATAAGGGGTAAAACGTACCACAGACTTCAGTCTGTAAATCATATAGACTAAAGTCTGTGATACAAAAAATGATTAGAGTCCCTTCCCTCATACACGCTGGCGAGTTTCAGTCCTTAAAAATTCAAGACATGACTTTCGTGGCGTATCGAAATCAAGACCCTCCCTTAAAAAATGAGGTATTTTTTGAGGAACACGCCGTGATATTTGTGTTGGAAGGGGAAAAAAAATTCGTTTCTCCTTCCCAAACAATTCATGTGCGTAAAGGGAATATTGTGTTTATTCGGCGGGGGTATTATTTGATGCAAGAAACCATTGATACCAATTATAGAAGTTTGGTTTTTTTCTTTAATGAAAAATTATTGAAGGAATTTGTGGGGCAGCATTTGGAGCTTTTTGAGACAGAAGACAAAGCCCCCTCCACCCCCGAAGGGGGAACTTTTAAATCTGATTTTTTTAGCTCGAAAGTTCCCCCTTCGGGGGCGGAGGGGGCTTTATTAGTCCTCGAAACCACCGAAAGTTTAGATAAATTTACCGAATCCATTTTCCCTTATTTTACGCTTGAAACGGTATATTTAAACCATTTTTTACGCTTAAAACTTCAAGAATTATTACTTCATATTCTCGAAATTGACCATTCTCAACAATTCAAAAATATTCTTTTTAGTTTATACAAAGGCGAAAAGGCAGACTTGAATTATTTGATGAATTCTTATTATCTCAAACCATTTTCTTTGGAAGAGTTGTCTCGACTTTCAGGACGTAGTTTATCTGCTTTTAAGCGTGATTTTCAAGAAGAATTTAATACTTCCCCCGCCCTCTGGATTAAACATAAACGTTTGGAATACGCCATTTTACAGTTAGAAAAAACCCATAAAAATGTCTCCGAAATCAGTATGGAAATAGGCTACGAGAGCATTTCACATTTCATCAAAGCCTTTAAGGAAAAATTTGGGGTTACGCCTGGAGAGGTTTGAGTACTTAGTTTGGGATTGGCGATGTTAGACTCTGACCTCAAGAATGGGAAAATAATAAAGTAACATTCTTAAACTGATTATTTGTTGTTTAAATTTTCGGAATTATGTACTTATCAATGCAGGCTCAAATTAGACCACGGATGATACAGATTAGACTGATTTTCACGGATTTTGGACTGTTCGAGAAATTAGCTACGGGGCAGGTGTTTGCACTTTTTTGAAATCAAATTAAACCCTCATAAACGTTTTGAATGCTTATGAGGGTTATTAATTACAAAATGGATTGGCTAATGATAGTCTATTACCATCAATTCTTCGCCCCCTGCACCGCATTGCCACCCGCAGCTTTTTGCTGTTGCATTGGATTCGTTCCCGCTGGGCGAGTTTGCTTAAATACCTGAAAACGAGTAGGTTGCTCTGGTTCACGAGGGAAAATATTGGTTTTTATGTCAATATCTGCCGTCTCGAAAAATGGGTCTAATGTCCATTTTATAACCTTCTTATCCGTTGGGATTACCTTCTTGATTTCTTTATCATTTAAACGCCAAATTTCGGCTGGGATTCTTACTACTTCATCCGTTCCGTCTTCAAAATTCATTTTCACAATCACTGGACTCGGCAAACCGCCCGTGTTCTTGATATTCAAAACATAGAAATTTTTGTTTGAATCCACCAACTTCTTTTCGTCTTCTGCCAATCCCGCCATTGTTTGGTCGAAACGCTTTTTGTCTGATTCAGAAGTGGCAAATTTATCATAAGAATTATAAAAATCTTTCATGTCTGGATTCTCTTCTACCACCGTTTTCTGAATATCCGTTTTGTTACGTATGTTGCTCATGGTCTGACGTTTAGCTTCGGAATCTGCCTTTGCTTTTTCGTTTTTGGCGGTTGGCGTGGCGTTGTCAATTCCGAACCATTCTACGTTATCCAATGATAAATCCACGGGTTCAACGCCATAGAACCAACCTTTCCAAAACCAGTCTAAATCCACGCCCGAAGCATCTTCCATCGTGCGGAAAAAATCTTGTGGCGTTGGGTGTTTGAAAGCCCAACGGCGAGCATATTCCTTGAAAGCATGGTCAAATAATTCACGTCCCATCACGGTTTCACGAAGCACCGTCAGAGCCGCCGCAGGTTTTGAATACGCATTTGGTCCAAACGCCATGATGTTATCTGAACTCGACATAATTGGCATTTGCTGGGTCTTTTCCGTCCGCATATAACCCACGATTGACTGTGGCGTTCCACGAGATTCAAAATCTCTATCCCACTCTTTTTCAGCGAGTTCCTCACAAAAAGTATTCAAACCTTCGTCCATCCACGACCATTGTCTTTCGTCTGAATTGACAATCATCGGAAAGAAATTATGACCAACTTCGTGAATAACTACGCCAATCAAAAAGTTTTTAGTGTCTTCCGAATACGTTCCATCTTCCTCTGGTCTTGCTCCATTGAACGAAATCATCGGATATTCCATCCCACCAACAGGACCATGAACCGACTGAGCCACTGGATAAGGATATGGAATCGTATGTTTTGAATACGAACGCAACGTATGAGCCACTAACATCGTCGAATATTTACCCCAAAGTGGCATCGCCTCTTTTGGAAAAGCCGACATTGCCCATACTTTTTTACCCTCAATATCCACTTGCATAGCATCCCAAAGGAATTTACGAGAACCTGCAAAAGCAAAATCTCTCACGTTTTGAGCCACAAATGTCCACGTTTTCTTGCCAGTAGGCTTCGCTTTCTCAGAGGCAGTTGCTTCTTCCTGATTCACAATCATCACGGGACGAGTAGCATTTTTTGCACTCTCCAAACGCTTCATTTGTGTCGCTGAAAGCACCTGAGAGGCATTTTGCAATTCACCTGTTCCCAAAACCACAAAGTCATTTGGTGCGGTGATTGATACTTTATAATCCCCGAAAGGAACGGTAAATTCGCCCTGACCCAAAAACTGTTTGTGTTGCCAGCCGTTCACGTCGTCATACACGCACATACGTGGAAACCACTGAGCGAGTTCGTATAAATAATTACCATCTTTCGGAAAAAACTCATAGCCACTTCTTGCACGAGTAGCAATGGCATCGGTGATATTGAAACTCCAATCTACTGAAAATGAGAAACTTCCGCCCGTTTTCATGGGCGTTGGCAAATCAACCCGCATCATAGTTTCGTTAATCGTAAATTTCAAAGGATTACCCATTCGGTCTTTTACAGCAAGAATATTATAACCATATTCCTTCTTGGCAAGTACACCCGCTGTATTAGACAAACGCCCAAAAGTTGTGGCTCTTTCGGTTAATGATGAAGTGGTTGTCAATTGAGCGATTCCACCTTTTTTGAAATTATTTTGGTCTAATTGTAACCATAAATAACGTAATTCATCGGGCGAAGAATTTTTGTAAGTAATCACTTCCGAAGCCGTCATGGATTGGTTTTGATCGTCCAATTCTGCCTTGATGTCATAGTCAGCACGGTTTTGCCAATAATCTTTTCCAGGAGCACCCGAAGCTGAACGATAAGAATTTGGCGTGGGCAACATCGAACCAATTTGTTCAAAACGATTATTGCTATTGTATTGATTAGCAGGTTGTTGTGCCAATAAGTTGAGAGTTGGGGCGGTCAAAAGGACGATGCCCAGTAGGGTTTTACAAGTCATTGTTAGGTTGGTTGATGATTTTGAAAAATGTTTGTGCGATGAATTAGACCACGGATAACACCGATTTAACAGATTCACACGGATTTTTTAGATAATTTTATCCAACTATGCGTCCCAGTGTAAATCCGTAACATCCGTGTTATCCGTGGTCTAACTTATCGGGAATATAATTTACCCAAATTTACAAAAAAAAATGGCGAGTGCAAGCACCCGCCATTTTGTGTAATTGTTGAGTTTTAATTTGTTGAATTGTTGATTATTACCTTGAAACAACAACTCAACAAATCGAACTTCAACAATTAAATCCTATGAACATCGCCATCAAAAATGGCAACAGTTAATCCAACAAAAATTAGAGCCGTACAAGCGACAATTTTCCAGCAAAAGTTTAGTGCGTTTTTCATTTTATTTAATTTTAAAATTTACCCCAATATTGAATCCTATTTTATTGGGTTTGACTAATAAAAAAGCAGAATTATCACTTTGTTGATTCAACGAATAACTAAAAGTTGGTTCAACAAATAAATAAGCATTGTCGCCAATTTGGCGAGTTACACCGTAAGCAAAATTGGCAAATCCGTTGAATTGTTTAACACCATTTAATCTATAAGCTCCTTCCAAACCCACGTTAAGATAATGTGAAAGAGCCTCACCTTCTAAGAATGTATATTGTACTTCAATTTTTGTGCCTAAGTAGTTCGCAACTTGCGAATAATTGACTTTTTTCTCCTCAAAACTCACATCAACTCCTTGTTTGTCAAATGATTGCACAATTAATGAGTCGGTTCTGATTTGATAACTGATGCTATGATTTGTTCTGGTAAAGGTCAACCCAGTTCGGAGTTTGAACCTATCTGAAAGGGTGAAAACTAAACCCGCTTGCGTATAAAATCCTAATCTATCTTCGTCATTATTGACAGATATGCTATGCACAAAATTGGCATCATTGCCGTTGGGTGTGATGGTGTAATAATTCAACAAAGGCATCACACTTGCGTACATTTCTAAGGGCTTTCTCTCCTTAAAATAATCATCTTTTTTGGGGGCAATTACAAACTTTAATTTGGGTGTTTTGAAGTTATTCCCAACCAACCTGTAAGACTTTGAATCCAAAGATGTTAAGTGATTTTTATTCAAAACAGAAATACTTTCTTTACCAGATAATACGCTTAAACCACTTGAATTATTGCTTGGATTCTCTGTAATTATTTCCTGTTTTTCATTAGAGTTAATTATTGAATAAAGGTTTAATTTATTATTTTTCTCTGTTTTATTGAAAGACGTGTTTGAAGACTCAATGGTTGTTTTTGATTTTGAAAATAGTGAAGAATTTTCTATCGTCGCTGTCTGACTATACGTCCCAGTGGTCCTCACAGACGACTCGTGCGATAATGTTTTTTCTTCTGATTTTACAGTTACATTCTTAGTCGCATTTTTAGATAAATCATTAATAATCAAATCTTTACTATCAATATTTTGCGTAGGATTTAACTCAGTCAGACGATAGTCAGACGTTAACTTACTTTGCGTTTGATTGTTATTCAACTTTACTGTACCCTTCGTCTGACTATCGTCTGACTTTATGATTATATCGTCTGAATCCTTCTCACGATAAGTCCACAATCCTGCCAACAGTAATAAAATCACCACCGCAGAAGTTTGCCAATACGGGAATTTCCTTGTGGAATCCACAGGAAGTTTTGGCTCTATTTTTTGCCAGAGTTGAGTGTCGGGTTCAGATTCAAAATCAGCGAATCTATTTCTGAACACGTCCTCAAAAGGGTCATTTTCGTTGTTATGGATGTTCATAGCTGATAATTCCCAAGGGTTTTAATTGCTTCCTAAGTAATTCTTTCGCCCGTGAGAGTTGCGATTTTGACGTATTCTCACTGACTCCCAAC
>JAYUOX010000441.1:0-7275 GCA_043760595.1 Cytophagales bacterium | reverse complement strand
GTAAAAATATTGAGGTCTTTTGTAGCTTTCAAATCATTTGAGAACATGATTCCTATTTTATCAGAATCTAACAATTCAAAAGTGGATATTTCTTTACTTTTACATGAAAGAAATAGTGAAATAAATATAAATGAGATTAGTTGATTATGTTTTTGCATCTTAATTTGATGGGCGATATTTTGCTTTTTGTGTTAAGGTTGGGGATTTTGTAAATTTTAACAAACTTATTGCACTTTTTAGGGAAATTGTAAAATAAGAGTACCGTATTCAGGTTGAACGCATTTAAAAATGCGAGTTATTTATAAATCTTGAATTCAAGTGGCAAATGCAACTTTAAGAATGGTTGATTAGACTATATTTTATCAGCAAAGAGGAAGAAATTAATCCTCCCCCTTGTCTGATTGGAATAAGTTTGTCTAATTTGCCTTCTCGTCCAAAAGTTGTCAAATATGAGTCACTTAACCAGTGAGCAAAGATATACAATCGCAGCGGCGACCCGCATCTGTAATGCTTGCTCAAAATCACCCGCAAAATCAAATAGCCTTAGCTATTGGTAAAGATAAATCTGTCGTTTGTAGAGAGCTTAAACGTAACTCTGACCTACGTAATGGTACATATAAATCTGACTTGGCAAATCGTAAATACAGGCAACGTCAAGAACAAAAAAATAGGTATGTTGTCTTTACAACAACCATTAAAAAGTATGTAGAAGACGGTTTAAACAACGAATTTAGTCCTGAACAAATAAGTGGCAGAGCTAAATTAGATGGCATTTCTTGCGTGAGTCACGAGTGTATTTATCAATATATTTGGAAAGACAAAAAGCAAGGAGGTCATTTGTTTGAAAAACTCCGTCATACTGGACGCAAGTACCGCAAACGTGGCGATAGCAAGGATAAACGTGGTATTTTAAAAGATAGAATAAGTATTGAACAAAGACCCTCAATCGTTGATGAAAAAGTACGTTTTGGAGACCTTGAAATAGACACCGTAATCGGAAAAAACCATCAAGGTGCTTTGTTAACAATCAATGATAGAGTGACCAGTTTAGTTTGGATTAAATTACTCGAAGGTAAGCATTGTGAACCCTTGACAGAAGCCACAATACAGGCTCTATTGCCTTTAAAACAACAAATTAAAACCATTACTGCTGATAATGGTAAAGAGTTTGCTCGACATCAAGAAATAGCAAAAGAACTCAACGTAAACTTTTATTTTGCCAAACCCTATCACTCATGGGAAAGAGGAGCAAATGAAAATACCAATGGATTGATTAGACAATATTTTCCAAAAGGAAGTTCATTTGAAAATATTACCCATCAACAAGTAGCCGATGTTCAAAATAAACTCAATAACAGACCCAGAAAAAAATTAGGATACTTTTCTCCTAACGAATTTTATAAAATTAATTTCTCAAATAATGAAGTTGCATTTGCGACTTGAATCCAGCGGATAATCAGCTATGTTTAGATTGAGTTTTTCTAATAAAAACAGGATTAAATCCCTTTCGTTTTGCCTTATTTTTCTGGTTTGATTCATTTTGTGTTACTTTTTGTATTTTTGTAAATATACAAGGCAATTCAACGATGGCAAAGAAAAAAGAATGGCGTGAAGGTGAAATGATTTTAACCTTTGGGCTTACGAAAATAGACATTCCAGACACAACTCCTCTTATGCAGGAATGGCTTGATGTGGAAAATCCTCAACTCAATAGCCGTGAAGAAGCTAATTTTGAGTATCTCATTCAGAAAGTAAATAAAGTAAGAACATGGAGTGAAGAGGATTTGAAAATGAAATTTATTAGTCCTCTTCTTGAATTAGGGAGAGTTATGGAAGACCCAAATTTTGTTTCTTTTTTTGATAAGAAAATAGAATCAGATGTAGATAATTATCATCTTTCAGTAAAAGCTGATTTTGTGATTGCCAAAGGATTATTAGATTACATGATACGTCCTTTCTTTCATTTTCAAGAATATAAACCAGGTAAAAATCCAACGGGAGACCCAATGGCTCAATTATTAGAGGCATTCTTAATAGGACAAGCAAAAAATGACGATGGAAAACCGTTATATGGCTGTGAAGTAGTTGGGGCAATTTGGCGATTTATCACGATGGAAAAACGTACATACTGCGTCTCTAAAACTTTTGATAGTACCGATAGAGAAGACCTTTTAAAAATCATCTCAATCCTCAGAAAATTTAGAGAAATATTAGAAACAAAATTGCTGTAACCCAATGCTTCTGCATCGGATATAAAACATAAATGAATTACTTAGAAGGATTAAATCAACCGCAACAAGAAGCGGTAAAACATAGCAACGGACCACTGATGATTATTGCGGGAGCGGGTTCGGGCAAAACCCGTGTACTGACCTATCGCACGGCTCATCTTATCGAAAAAGGCGTTGATCCATTTCAGATTTTGTTACTGACTTTTACTAATAAAGCCGCAGGAGAAATGCGTCAGCGAGTCGAGAAAGTTATCGGAAATGATGCCAAAAACCTCTGGATGGGGACTTTCCACTCGGTTTTTGCCAAAATTCTTCGCTTTGATGGTAAGCATCTGGGCTATACTTCGGATTTTTCGATTTATGATACCGACGACTCCAAATCATTGATTAGAAGTATCGTGAAAGAACGTGGTTTGGACGATAAAATTTATAAAGCAAATGTGGTTTACAATAGAATTTCAGGAGCAAAAAACCGCTTAATCGGACCCGATGAGTACGTTACAAATCCAGTAATAGCGGCGGATGACACGGCGGCAAAATTGCCAGAAATGGGCAAGCTCTATAAAATTTATGCCCTCCGTTGTTTCCAAGCCAATGCGATGGATTTTGATGATTTGTTGTACAATACCAATATCCTTTTCAGAGATCATCCTGCCGTTTTGGACAAATACCAACGTAAATTTAAGTACGTCATGGTGGATGAGTTTCAAGATACCAACATATCTCAGTACCTGATAGTCAAGAAGTTATCCGATATTTCGCAGAATCTTTGTGTCGTAGGTGATGATGCTCAATCTATCTACGCATTCCGTGGTGCGAGTATTGACAACATCCTGAATTTGGAGAAAGATTACCCAACCATGACCACCATTAAGTTGGAACAAAATTATCGTTCTACTCAAAATATCGTGGAGGCTGCCAATTCAATTATTGCCAAAAACAAGAACCAATTAAAGAAAACCGTCTTTACCGAAAACGAAGAAGGTTCTTTGATTGAATTAATAAAAGCCAGTTCGGATAATGAGGAAGGACGATTGGTTTCGACCCATATTTTTGAGTCAAAAATGAACATGGGGCTTCGCAATACTGATTTTGCAATTCTGTACCGAACCAATGCCCAGTCCAGAACCTTTGAAGAATCGTTACGAAAACTCAATATCAAATACCGAATTATTGGCGGTTTGTCATTTTATCAACGCCGTGAGATTAAGGATTTGTTGGCGTATTTTAGATATACCATCAACCAAAACGACGAAGAGGCTTTTAAACGAATCATCAACTTGCCAAAACGAGGAATTGGTGATACGACCATTGCCAAATTATCCATCACCGCTAACGAACAACAGATTTCGATTTGGGAGGTAATTTCTAATATCAAACAATACCAAACGGGGCGATTATCTGATACCATTGAAGGTTTTGCGGACTTGATTAAGTCGTTCAAAATCATGGTGGAATCCAAGAAAAAAGATGCCTATGAAGTGGCTACGCACATCGCTAAATCGTCGGGTTTATTGAAAGAATTACACGAAGATAAGACCGTTGAAGGGCTTTCGAGGTACGAAAACGTGCAAGGATTGTTGAACTCCATCAAGGAATTTGTGGATAATCCAGATGAAGGCGTAGAGGACAAAAACCTCAACACCTTTCTGCAAACGGTATCTTTGATGACCACCGCCGACCAAGACGACCCCGATGGCGACAACGACAGAGTAACAATGATGACCATTCACGGGGCGAAGGGATTGGAGTTTAATCACGTGTACGTAGTGGGTTTGGAAGAAGACCTTTTTCCGAGCCAAATGATGCTCCAAAGTCGGGCGGATTTGGAGGAAGAACGTCGCCTTTTTTACGTGGCTATTACTCGTGCCGAGAAAAAATTGATGATGTCTTACGCCGAGACTCGTTACCAATGGGGAAGACTAAAACCCTGTGAACCAAGTCGTTTCTTGGATGAAATTGACCCAAAATATTTACAATTTGCCAAAAATATTCGTCGTGCAGTCGAAGATACTCAACGACTCCCCCAAGGTTTTGTGAGGATGTCGGCAAAGGAGCAAAAAATGCCTGATTTTGGGACGAGTAATAATCCGACTCCTACCAATATTTTGATTCAACGACAAAATATCCCAAGACCACAAGTTGTTGGAAATACTTATAAACCTTCGGAAGATTTTTTCCCGAGTGATACCAAAAAGTTAGCGGAAGGAGACCGAGTTGAACATTTGAAATTTGGTTTTGGGAAGGTAAAAAAGATTGATGTGAATGGTACAGACCGTAAAGCGACTATTCAGTTTGAGGGAACTATTGGAGAAAAGACTTTGCTTTTGAGCTTTGCTAAACTAAGAATTTTATAAAATTATACTCAACCGCTTTGACAGAGTTTTAGGGGAAATATAAAACCTGTGATTGTTTATGTTGCTCAAAAATTATTTGGCATCAAGTATATAAAACAGTCAGAAAATATTAGGATCCAACAAAACCTTACAGGATTTAACCGTATAATTGATTCATAATCAGATACTTGTCGAATCCTGTAAGGTTTAAGCTAATTATGTATTGGCACTTATTTCCAAGTATTCATCATCATCAAAGTTTCCTGAGCTACTTTTTGATTGTATTCCATTGCGATACTTTTGTGATTGACTAAATCGACAATTGTGCCAACGAGACACAACCCGCCAGTGAAAAAGTAGAGAATCCCCATCCCAATTTGGTCAGTCAAAAAACGCTGAATACCCGCAAAACCAAAGAAACCGATAATGGTGGTTACTAAAATTAAGGTCGTATCACGTCTTTTGTTTTGGTACATCATGGCGAAGGTTTTTTGTTTGTCTTCATCCATATCTTTGATTAAATTTTGGATAAACATTGATTCTTCCATTTCAAGATTGGAAAGCATCATCATTACAGTTGAGTTCATGGTTTTGTTGTTTGGTTTACGGTGAATGGTTCACGGCAAACAGTTAAGAGATAAGATATTGATAACCAGATATTTATGCCTAAATTTTTACTATTTTTAATCAATCTAAAAATTCTCGTTAAAATCACCCACAAAGCAAATACTCCAAGCGGATGATGTTGAAAAGACTCCTTTAATTGTCCATGAAAAAGGAACGAAATAGAATGCCCTAATCCACAACCTGGGCAAAATGAAAACCCTAAATTCTTTATCGGACACAACGAAAAGTGCGTTTCCGAAGGATTCATAAAAGCTAAGTATGTTAGCCCACCAATCCAAAAAATGAGTTCTATGTTTATTCGTTTCAGCATTGTGTATCAAAGGTGGGCGAGTTCTGAGAATCTACAATCATTTTCTACATGAAACATCAGTTTCGCATGATAACCAAGAGGTTTTGGCGGATGAATTAAATATTTATCACACAAAATGAACTAAACTGAAAAACCAAAACGTTTTGAGAGTAACTTTACAGAATAATGAATAAAACTTTGACTCGCATATTTTGCTTTTTTATGGCTTTTCAAGTGCTTTTTGCCAGCACTGGATTTGCGATGTACGAGCATTTTTGTAAAATCAAAGGTTCAACAACTTATTCGTTATCTGTTCCTAAGAAGTCTTGTTGTTCAATTAAAAGAACTTCTGTCGAACAATCAAAAAAGTTAGTTTTAAAAAGAGCAAAATGTTGCTCAGACCATGTTGCTCATTACAAAATCAGTCCCAATGCTTCACAGAGCATCAAAACTGATTTCAAAACCTCTTCGTTTGCTTGGGTTCAGACACCTTTGTTCTCTTACAATTACTCGTGTACAAGCGAAAATATTTCTTTTAATACCCTTCATTATTCAAACTCGGCTCCGCCATTATCGGGCATAGACCGACTCATTTTTATCCAATCTTTCCTAATTTGATATTGCCCTTCTTTTTTATTTATTCACGGTAAATTCTTATCTGTGAATTATTTTCATGCGTCTTTTCGTGCTTTTTAATTACTCAAAAAAATGAAATATTGTTTGAGTAACACTTTTGTAATACATTGATAATCAAATAAATACAATGAAAAAATCATTTTTCTTAGGCTTTCTAATGAGCCTTTCTATGGGCGTGTTCGCTCAACTGAATATTCCAGAACCAAGTCCATCGGCTTCGTTTTCGCAGACTTTGGGCTTCACAAAAATCAAAGTGGAATACGCTCGTCCAGGGGTAAAGGGACGTGAAGTTTTTGGAAAATTAATTCCTTATGGCGAAATCTGGCGGACGGGTGCGAGTGATTGTAGCACGATAAGTTTTGATGATGAAGTAACCATTGGTGGAAAGAAAATCGCCAAAGGGAAATATTCATTATTTTCAATTCCAAATGTGGAACAATGGACAATAATTATCAACACAGACACAACCCTTCACGGAGCGAGTGGATATGATGAGAAAAAAGACGTGCATCGTTTCACGGTAAAACCCGAAAAATCTGCCCGTTTTTATGAAACCTTCACGATAGAACTTTCTGATATTGTGAAAGATAACGGAATGATTTATTTGATTTGGGAGAATACGATAGCAAAATTTGAGATTCAATCAAGTGCCAAAGAACGTATTTTGGCGGATATTGATAATAAGATTAACAAGTTGAAAACCGATAATTCAAAGTTGTATTATCAAGCGGCTGAATATTATTACAACCAAAGAATGGAACTTGACCAAGCCAATAATTGGATTGCAAAAGCCGTGAAAATGGAACCTGAGAATTTTTATTATCCAAACTTACAAGCAAAGATTTTAGAAAATCAAGGCAAATTTGCGGAGGCAATTCCAGTAGCACAAAAAGCCGTTATTTTAGCCAAAAAGGACAATATGACGCAAACTGCCACGAATTGGGAAAAGAAAATTGCGATTTGGCAAGAAAGTACGGGTATAAAAGCAGAAGCAACCAACGAACACGCAGGACATGATATGAAGGAGATGAAAATGGAGGCAAAACCTAAATTGAACGCTGATGTTCAGGCAAGTTTGAGTAAGATGCTTACTAATTATTACGGCGTAAAAAATGCCCTCATTGCGGACGATGGCAAAACGGCAAACAACCAAGCG
>JAYUOX010000440.1:0-7329 GCA_043760595.1 Cytophagales bacterium | reverse complement strand
GGGCAGTTTTCAAGCCCAATTGTGAAGCACGAATGGCGGCAACATACCCACCAGGACCCGAACCAATTACTATTACGTCGTATTGCATTGTTATAAATTTTCGATTTCTTCTTGTGTTATACCTGATGATTTTGTGATGACATCCATACTTACGCCCAGTGCTAATAAATTTCGAGCCATCTCTAATTTCCCATCCTCTCTGGCTGTTTCAAACATATCAGTTTCAATAACTGTGTTTGTAACATAACGTTCATGAGCTTTTCGTTGCTCTTCGGTCATGTTCATTCTGTTCAATTTCTCCTTTACTTTATCAATATTTTTGGAAGTTGAGCCTTCCAAAACTTGATTATTTTTAAACCAATAAATCCATTCGTCTATTTTTTTCTTAACTACGTTTGGATATTTATCGACTTTAATTAGATAATATTCTGGAAAAACTTTCTTCTCAGTAAACTTGTATTTAATTTCAAAATCCTCCGTCTTTTCGATTTTCTCCTTGACTATCAACGGATTACCAGTATTTAGTCCTCTGAATTCAGTTGTACCGTAGTACAAATAATCATCTCCTGAACCCAAATTGAAGTAAAGAATACTGATAGAAATTACTTTGGCAACCTCCTTAAAAGTTTGCCCTAATCCAATATTATCAACAATAACTTTTGATGTTCCGAATAGTAATCTTTCTAAATAATGAGATTCACGGGTATTTTGAATTTCAATGATAATTTTACGTTTATTACCGTCTTCAATTAATAAATCAACCCTGTTGAACTTATCTGATTCATCCTCTTGATTTGCCTCACTTTCTAAAATTTGCAAAACTTTTATTTCGTCATCTTCCAAAAGGGCAGACAAAAATCCTTCGAGAATATCAAAATTTGATTTATCTCGAAGTAAATGTTTCAACGCCCAATCGAATCGAACTACTTTGGTATTTGCCATTTTATTTTTATGAAATAGTTATTTCTGATTTTATAAAGTCAATACAAATTTTGTTGTTTTGGAAAAAATCTAAACCTAACATTCCGTCATATTCTGGATATATTCCATTTGCTGCGAAATTATAAGTACAAATTTCAAAACTTGAAATGTCAATCCCAAGACAATGAAACTTCTTAATTCTTACATATTGAGCTTCAAGTGTTCCACTGGCTGTTTCAAATTCTGTATGTCCGTAAAAATCTCCAAATGAATACCTCAACATGAATAGAGAATTATGGTCAATAACTGTTTTTGAAGCCCCTGTATCAATAATTAATCGTATTTTGTAATTATCAACTAAAACATCTTCTAAAATAATGGCATCTTTCTGTTCAGTGGTTACAAACTTGTATATTCTCATAGGAGATAACGTTTTTTAGGAAATATACCTGTAAATACGGTTGTTGCAGTGGAAAAATTATCCCACCAATTAGGTCTATTACTCACAATATGACCTTTGTCTTTATTGTGCATAATGACAATACCAGACAAAATATCGGTATCAGTATATTCAGGATTCCCCAAAAGCACCCACTCATCTGGAAAGAGCTTTTTTATTTCCTCAAAACTCAAAACTTGATTTTCCATAATTTTCATGAAATAGTTATTTCTAATTTAATAAAGTCGATACAAATTTTATTATTTTGGAAAAAATCTATTCCTAAAACACCATCATACTCACTCAAAATACCATTTCCAAGGAAATCATAACTACATATTTCAAAGTTATTTTTCTTTATTCCCAAACTTTCTAATGATTTTGTTGTAAAAACATAAGCATTAGCAACTCCTTTCGCTGTCTCAACTTTAACTTCTCCTTTTCTCTGACTGAACTCATAATCATTAACAAGCAAAGTAGTTAAATCTATAACTGTGTTCGATGCTCCTGTATCAACCATGAGTCGAATTTTACAGCCATCTAAAAAAGCATTAATGATGATCACATTATAACTTTCATCAAGTTCAAACATATATGTTCTCATAACCAAATACGTCTGTTTTTAGGAAATGTTCCTGTAAAAACCATTGTAGCTCTCTCAAAATAATCCCGCCATCTTACACCCGATGCAGCAATATCACGCTTATCTGGTGCATGATAAACTACGGTTGCAGAAAGAACTTTCATCTTATCATCATCCGTATAAATAGGATTCCCCAAAAGCACCCATTCATCTGGAAATAACTTTTTTATTTCCTCAAAACTTAAAACTTGATTTTCCATAACTATTTAGGGATTGGGGATTAGGTAATTAGGGATTGGGTTTTACTAATCCCTAATTACCTAATCCCCAATCCCTAATTTTCTATACATCCAATAACAAACGAGTTGGGTCTTCCAACAATTGTTTCACTCTCACCAAGAACGAAACTGATTCTTTCCCGTCAACAATTCTATGGTCATAAGAAAGGGCTACGTACATGATTGGGCGGATAACTATTTGACCATCAACCACTACTGCACGTTCAACGATATTGTGCATTCCCAAAATTGCTACCTGTGGAGCGTTAATAATTGGCGTTGAAAGCATTGAACCAAATACGCCACCATTCGTAATTGTGAATGTTCCGCCTGACATTTCTTGCAAAGTCAATTTATTATTTTTTGCCAAAGTAGCCAAACGAACTACCTCACTTTCAATCCCTGCTAATGATAAATTCTCCGCATTTCTAATTACTGGAACCACCAATCCTTTCGGAGCCGAAACCGCAATTGAAACATCACAATAGTCATTATATACAATCTCTTCACCATCAATTGAACCATTCACGGCTGGAAATTCTTTCAAAGCAACACAAACTGCCTTCGTAAAAAATGACATAAAGCCTAAGCCAACGCCATGTTTTTCTTTGAACTTATCTTTATATTTTCCACGTAAATCCATGATTGGCTTCATGTCAACCTCATTGAAAGTTGTCAACATCGCCGTCTCATTTTTTACTTGAACCAAACGACGAGCCACTGTTTTACGCAAAGAAGTCATTTTCTCACGACGCTGATTTCTATTTCCATCCATTGGTTGTGGCGTTGAAGCCGCAACTGGTGCAGGAGTTGGAGCAACTACTGGCGTTGGCATTGCAGGAGTAGAAACTGGCGGAGTTGGTGTGCTAACTGCCGACTGCTGACCGCCAACTGCCGACTGTGCATCTTCCTTAGTAATGCGTCCACCCACACCCGTACCTGACACAGTACTTGCATCAATCCCTTTTTCTGCCAAAATTTTTGCAGCAACTGGCGAAGCGTGTCCTGCGGCATAACTCTCTGTTTGTGAAGGACTTGGGTCTGGTGGTGGAGGCGTTGTAGGCGTACTGGTAGCTGGTTGAGGAGTAACTGCTCCCGCTCTAATAGTAATCGTTGCAACCACCGCCCCAATTGCCAAAGTTGTTCCTGCTTCTGCTACAATATGTAAGGTTCCAGCAACTTCTGATGGTAATTCAAAAGTGGCTTTATCTGATTCTAATTCACAAAGAACCTCATCCATTTTCACAGAATCACCTTCTTTTTTATTCCAAGACGAAACTGTTACTTCCGTGATTGACTCACCAACGGTAGGTACTTTGATTTCAATAACTTGTTGGCTTTCGGCTATCGGCTGTGGGCTATCAGCTTTCGGATTTTGGCTTTCGGCTGTCGGAATATTTACAACTACTGGTGCAGTTTCAACGGGTTGACTAACTGCCGACTGCTGACTGCCGACTGCCGAAGCCCCAACAGGTTCAATCGTACAAATAACGGCTCCAATTGGAAGCGTATCACCTTCTTTGGCAACGATTTTCAAGATTCCTTCTGCTTCGGCAGGGAGTTCAAAAGTGGCTTTGTCTGATTCTAATTCACACAAAACTTCGTCCATTTTCACTAAATCGCCATCTTTTTTATTCCAAGTAGCGATAGTTACTTCGGTTATTGATTCGCCTACGGGCGGAACTTTCATTTCAATTGCCATATCTCAATTTCGGATTTTTGGTTATCCTTTGTAATTTTTATGCTTAAATATTTTGCTTGTAATAATCTATGATTTGTTGAAAAACTGCCAATAATTCATTCAGTTCATTCAAGTAATAAATTCTTGAATCTATGGTTAGTTCTGAGTCAATTTTCAAAAATAACCATTCATTACCAGTTGTAACACAACCAAATATTTGGTCTATTTTTATACCTTTTTTCTCATTAAAAAACTTTGCTCCAACTAATTGAGCTGCACATTGAGGAACACCTAAATCAATATCATTTTTTTTAGCTTCCACAATCTGAAAAATTGGATAATTAATACTAAATGAACCAACATCTTTCGCTAAAATAAAATCACACTCACCATTTAAACCCTGAGCATTATCAACGCTTAGATTATCACCAGAATAAATTGTAAAAAAATTCTGATTTCGATGCCTTAATTCCACTAAAATTGGAAAGACAATTGATTCTGATTTTGCTTTCTCACTTCTAATTGGTAATTCAGCTGCCGTATCAAGAGCATATTTTAAGTTTGCACTCGGTTCAAGTGGAGGTAAGTCATCAAAAAGACGCTTTACTTTATTCTTGATTCCAAATTTTGATTCAATGTCATCGAAAGAAAAATCTCCGTAAGCCATGATTTTTTAGTCTAAATATGTATTATTCTTAAAATTAAACTTTAAGCAAACGCCCTCTCCATCAACTCAGCCTGTTCAGCCGTATGAACTTTCATGAATCCTGTGGCAGGTGAAGCTGATTTTTTACGAGCTACTAAACTATCAAAAACTTTCCAACCGAATTCTCTAATTACAAACGACCAATAACCCATATTTTCAGGTTCTTCTTGTACCCACAATACTTTTGCTTTTGGATATTTGTCTAATTCTGTCTGTACTTTTTTAACAGGAAACGGATTTAACTGCTCAACTCTAATGATTGCTATGTCCGTTCGATTATCTTTTTCTTGTTTTTCTTGTAAATCATAAAACACCTTTCCAGAACATAACAACACCTTTTTTACTTTCTTGGCATCTACAAATGTATCTCCATAAACCTCTTGAAATGAACCGTCAATAAATTCTGAAATTGGCGACATTACTTTTGGATGACGGAATAATGACTTCGGTGACATAATGACCAAAGGCTTACGAAATTGCCAAGCTAATTGACGACGAAAAGCATGAAAAATATTGGCTGGCGTGGTCAAATTTGCCACAATCATATTTTCCTCGGCTGCCGCTTGCAAGAATCTTTCAGGACGAGCATTTGAATGTTCAGGTCCTTGTCCTTCATAGCCGTGTGGCAAAAGCATAACCACCCCGTTCATTGTTCCCCACTTGGATTCATGTGAAGAAATAAATTGATCAATCATCGTTTGAGCACCATTGGCAAAATCACCAAATTGTGCTTCCCAAATCACCAAAGTGTCTGGATTAGCAAGGGCATATCCAAATTCAAAACCCAAAACTGCATATTCAGAAAGCAATGAATTGTAAATCTGCAATTGGTCTTGCTCAGGTTGAATATGGTTTAATGAAATATAAGACTCATTTGTATTTGCCTCATGCAAAACCGCATGACGGTGTGAAAATGTCCCTCTTTGCACATCCTGTCCAGATACCCGCACAGGATTCCCATCAATCAACAGAGAACCAAAAGCCAAAGCCTCGGCAGTTGCCCAGTTTAACGAACCACTATTAAAATAGCCGCTTCTGTCGGTTAAAACTTTTTCAATTTGCTTCAAGGCGGTAAAACCTTCGGGTAATTTTGAAAGTGCCAGAGCAATTTTGTCAATATTTTCTTTTGAAATACCAGTTTTAGGCGAGTTTTCAAAATCACCATCTTGTGCATATCGTAATTCTGCCCAACGATTATCCAATTTTAAAGGATGATATTCTGGACGAATTTTTTGTTTAATTAAATCTAAACGAGCCTGTAATTCTGCCTTAAATTCGGCATCCATATCGGTTGCTAATTTTGCATCAATATCACCACGAGCAATCAATTTTTGAGTATATAACTCTCTTGGATTCAAGTGGTTAGTAATATTTGCGTATAAAGTTGGCTGGGTAAATCGAGGTTCGTCGGATTCATTATGTCCGTTTTTACGATAACAAACCATATCAATAAACACATCACGATTAAATTGCTGACGGAATTCTGCCGCCATTTTCGAGACAAAAACAACTGCCTCTGGGTCGTCTCCATTTACGTGGAAAACGGGAGCATCAATAATTTTGGCAACGTCCGTACAATATATAGAAGAACGTGCATCCTCAAAATCTGTGGTGAAACCTACTTGGTTATTAATCACAAAATGGATTGTTCCACCCACTTCATAACCCTTTAATTTTGCCATTTGCGTAACTTCATACACAATTCCTAATCCCGCAACTGCCGCATCTCCATGAATTAATATGGGAAGTATTTTGTCGTAATCACCCTCATAATGAGCATCGGCTCTGGCTCTACAAAAACCGATTACCAAAGGAGTTACCGCCTCTAAATGGGAAGGGTTTGGAGCTAATTTCATCGATACCTCAACACCTGATGGAGTGATGTGTTTTGAGGAATAACCCAAGTGATATTTTACGTCGCCATCACCATGAATTTGGTCGGGAAGATTGCCTTCAAAACCATCAAAAATAGCATCATACGACTTGTGCATAATGTTCGCTAAAACGTTCAAACGTCCACGGTGAGCCATGCCAATCATGACCTCTTGAACGCCTAAATCTGCCGAACGATTCACGATGGCATCAAGGGCTGGGATGGTTGTTTCACCGCCTTCCAAACCAAATCTTTTTTGACCTAAGTATTTGGTACCCAAGAAGTTCTCGAAAACTACGGCTTCATTGAGTTTCTCTAAAATCTGCTTCTTTTCATCAACCGAAGGGTTAAAAGCCAAAGCCTCTTTTTCGATTTTTGAACGCAACCATTCCTTTACTTCTGGTTCACGAATGTAAGAATATTCAAAGCCGACTGAACCCGCATAAATTTTATGGAGAGATTCAATAATTTTACGCAAAGAAACTGCACCAATTCCTAAGAAATTGCCTGCTTGAAAGTCAGTATCTAAGTCGGCATCGGATAGGGCATAATCCTTCAAATCTAACCTCGGACGGCGGTCTTTACGCTCACGAATGGGGTTGGTTTTTGCCAGTAAATGACCACGAGAACGGAAGGCTTTAATAAGGCTGATGACTGCCATTTCCTTCTGAATCATCGAAGAATCTACCTTCACAGAAGTGGTACAAGAAGCCACATCAGTAGTTTTCGCCTGACCATTTGAAGCTCCATTTGAGCCATTAAAGGCGGCATGAAAGTCAAAACCTTTAAAGAAATTTTGCCAGCTAATATCTACTGAATTGGGGTCTTTCAAATACGATTCGTAGAGG
>JAYUOX010000439.1:0-22493 GCA_043760595.1 Cytophagales bacterium | reverse complement strand
ATCTAATTTTAACAGCCATCTGTTATTTACGTTTTAGTGAAGGAACCCGTCCTTCGGTTATGGTATTTGTAAATTGGAGTGCAAAGATAGTGAATTTTCGTTAGACGGCAAGATGTGTTTTGAAATAATTTGAAAGAAACAAAAAATACATAGTGTATGGCATTCTAAAATCTATCATCAACTGTTTTGTAATGAGCATCTTTTAGCTTATCCTCAGAAATTTTTAAAAAATTGTATCTTATTCCCAAAGCAAGCCCTGTATTGTGCTTTGATAAAGAATATTCTGGACGTGTATTTACATCCTTAACAACTTGCGATATGGAATCATTACCTCCATATATTCTTATTCCCAACTCTATTTTTGGGGATAGTTCATAGCTCAAACCTAAAAAAATTGGGAAATCAATTTTTCCTTGATAAAATTTTTCTAAGGCATCTTCTTTTACAACATTCGGAGCTATTTTAGAAAAGGCGTTATAAATGGCTTGGGTTTGTTTTCCGATAATCAAAAAAGTTGGGGTTACTCCAACCTCTAAGGTTGTTTTCAAGCCAACTTTACAATTTATGCCTATTGGAATCAAAATCGCTAAATAACGAATACTATTATAATTAGAAGAAATCAATTTATTAGACTGATTCCAAGAAATATATTGTTCTTTGAAGTTACAACTTCCAATGCCATGAAAGGCGGGTTCTATTATGATAGAGAATCTACGCCATATGTGTCTCTTTGCAAATAGTCCTATTCCATAAGATGGCACTGACCCAGTTCCCTTTATATCGCCAAAACTTCCAAACGATGATGGCACTCCTCTCATCTCGAAAGCACCTTTAAAGCCTAACTGCCATTTTTGCTGTCCATAAATATTTGTTGATAGTAATAAAAATAATGCAATACACTTTTTCATCGAATTTATGATAATGGTAGAGCCTCTGTGATAAGGCTCTACCGATGCAATAACAAAGGGTTTAATCTTTCATATTGTGTGAAGTATTATTATACGATTCTACATTCCCCAACCTCTTCCTTTTGTAAAATATCCTTTAAAACGCCCATTGGGAAAATATGCCTTTTCTGGAAGTAGAACACCATCAGGGTATGCATCGTATCGCTTGGGATTTGTTCTTTGATATGTTAAGTTGAAAATACCTGTAATTACACCTTTATCTTTATCATATTCCTCTATTTTTATATAATTGTCCTTAGCCGTTGAATCAAATAAATAATGAGCTTTACTGTAATCTTGTTCAATGATTGAATAATATCCCATCCATATCACTTTTGACGTATCCTTTACGAATGTAAAAGGATTAGCTTGTGGCTTAAAAATTTTATAAACCGTGTTGGGAGCAGGATTAACAATGCCTACTATAAAAGTTTCAATCAAACTCGACATAGAAGGTTTACGATAAGCAACAGTTCCTTCTAAATATCGATAAAAATCAAGATAAATGAATGGTGTCATTGGTTTGCCTTGGGTCGGGTGTACTGTGGTCTCCTTAATAGATTTCAACCTGAATCTATCCCATTTGTGGTTAGGAGGTGTATAGATTTTAGGTTCTACCAACACCTCCGATTTAAGGGTCTCTTCATCTTCGTAGATGGTATATTGATTAGGTAAGTATTCCTGTTTACACTCCCATAAAAAGAATATCACAACAACTCCCAAGAGTAAGTTAATCTTTCTCATTGTGCTACAATTAAACTTTGTGATTGACTTTCTTTACCATTACTCAGATTGAGAATATATTTACCTGATTTTAGTTGTTTGGTCGTGATTAAGGCTTCATAAGTACCTTTATTCTGGACTTCGTTCAACACGTTTATCAGTAAACGCCCCTGAGAATCATATACTTTTAGGCTAATGGGTTGTTTATCATTAGGCACGAAGTATTCAACTTTGGTGCTTTCTACGGCTGGATTTGGGAAGACATTCGTGAAGTGTAGAAAATTATTTTCTGATTCTTGATTCGTTTCGATAAGTTTTGCTGCAACTCGTTGTGGACCACCACCATTATAACAATTTAAGTGCTCAGTAGTAAATTGATAATAGAAAGATTGTCGTCCAAGCCCATCTGTAACTGTTAATCTGATATGCATGGGTGCGTTAGGCAAGTTTGTAGTAACGAAAGACCCATTACCGAAGTTCTGATAACTAAATCCATCGAAACTAAAGTCCCAAGAATAAGACAGTGAACCTACCCCACAGGCATCAGCAATAAAATTAGTTGAGCAATTTTGTGATTGAGTGAGTTATTGGATAAAAAAATAGCCTTGTGGTCCATTCTGTCCTGCACTCGTGAAATGATTGGCTGCTACACTACGAGAATTACTAATAGCTTGAGCATTGTTATTGTTTGAGTTACCAAGTGGCAAGAAATCTATTGATGCTCCCCACCAGTAATTACTAAAAATTGGATAATTTATATTTGGGTTTGAAAAAAAGGTAAATTCTCAGTGTAGGTTATTCTATTGTCTCCATCAAATACACAGTCAAAGTCAACATTTGTATGTTCAGTTGTCTTGAAATACCGTTTTGTATTATCAAACGGAACCCAACGGTTTGCATAAATTCCATAACCATGATTAGCTCCAAAAGTATTATCCCCCAAACCAAATGTCCAGCAAAGTCCTCCATCATATATAGAACTTTGCTGATGTCTTGAATTGAGTAGGTGGGCTACTTCATGTGGGAAAGTTCGAGTGGACTCTGTTGTTTGAGCCGAGACAACAGCGAAACGACCTGGAATATCATTTGCCCTACCAAGTACTCCTGAATAACTATTATTAGAAAGCATCACAACCAAATCAGCCTGAGTGTTTTGAATCCATGTACTAACATCTCCGCTACTTCCACTATTTACTAAGGCATTTAAGTCATCCACAATATTAGATGTTTCTGACAAACTACCTATTTCAACAACACCTGCCATCATTACTGATACATTACACTGGCTATTTGAAAGCGTTTGTTGGAGTTGTACCAAAGAAGTATTAGCAATGTCATTCATTGCTTGAGTTTGTCCGCCTGCTGGAGTATGAACAAACAGTATTCTAATATCAAAATCTTGGCATTCAGACGATATACGCTTTCTTTTATTTTCATTATTCCCTTTCTCGCCAGATTGTTTTTCTCCTGAAAGGCATACCGTCTTTTCTTTGATTTTCTTTCTGTCATGTTCCACCAACACCATTTGCCCTTCGCCCAAAGAGCGTATCGTATAGAACTTTTCTTCTACTTCGATAGCACCCGTGAAGCCGTACTTGTTTGAAATGAAAACAGCATT
This sequence comes from Cytophagales bacterium, assembly GCA_043760595.1. Lineage (GTDB taxonomy): Bacteria > Bacteroidota > Bacteroidia > Cytophagales > Spirosomataceae > Arcicella. Next base: position 19,205 of record JAYUOX010000439.1, on the reverse strand, counting down.
ACCAAATCCCTCACTTAGGTTTCCAAACCAACTATATTCGGTTTTGGATTTAGCCTCTACTTTTGTAGCTTCAAAAGTAACCTCTTTTTCGATGTTAGGGAGTTTCATTATGAGTACACCTTTTTCTTGTGCATCTGGTAAATTTGCAAGTGAAATAAAATGATAATTTTTGGTTGTTTTTGAAAAGTAGCTTTCGATAGAGCTTTACTTTGCTTTTGGGATTGCTTGACAGCCGACTTTTCGAGATAGCTAATAAACTCAGGACGTTTTAACTGACCAAACGATACAAGTGTTGCTAAGATTAGCAGAATGAATGAATGAATGAATGAATGAAGTTTTTCATTTTGTTAGAAGGGTTGTTTAAGTGAAACTAAAAATATAAAATTATTAAACTGTGGTTTGAGATAAATAAAATTACACATTCTAAATCATTTATCCTACATTTCCAACGCTTATTTTTGACAAGAAGAATTGCCTACATAAAACATAAAAATAATGTCTAAATGCTGAATACAAAAAAATGAGAACGAAGAAATAATATTCTTACCTTTGCAAAGAAAACAAGTCGTCTTATCGCCTTTGATTATTCAGGGGAGGAAAGTCCGCACAACGTAGAGCATCATGCTTCCTAACGGGAAGGTACGGATTTGGTGACGAATCCGTAACAGCAAGTGCCACAGAAAATTACCGCTTTTTTAGTGGTTTGGGGTTGGGGGCGACCGACGCTTCGGTTAGGATTTGGATAATGCTTTTAATAAGGGTTTAATTACTTTTAATTTAGCTAAAACCAAATCTCAACCCCTAAATCCTAAATCCTAAACAAGTAAGGGTGAAAAGGTAGAGTAAGAGCCTACCGCCTCGGTGGCGACATCAAGGGCATCGGTAAACCTCATGAGTTGAAAGACCAAATAGGCTGACAGTACAATTAACAATGAACAATTAGCAATGAACAATTTGGTTCGCCACTTTGATAATTGTTAATTGATAGTTGTTGATTGAAAAAGGGTTGCTCGCCTGATGTCAGTGGGTAGGTTGATAGAGCGTATCGGTGACGGTGCGTCGAGATAAATGATAAGACGGTTATTGGTTATTAGTTATTGGTTACTGGTTATTAGTTAGGAGGGAAATTAAATCTTCAAATAACTAGCTTCAAATAACTGATAACTAATAACTAAATGACTGACAGAATGCGGCTTATAGACTTGTTTTCTTTTTAAGTTGTTAAGTTTTAAGTTTTTAAGTTCTAAGTTTTTCAAACAATAATATGTCTGCAAAAATTTTACAACTTATCAACTTACAACTTAACAACTTTTTACAACCCATCGATCTTTATATCCAATTTCCCCTTCGCATTAATCACACAAATAATCGAGTTGGGAGTCAAATAAACCTTGTCAGGAGCTAAATCAAGCACGTTTCCATTCAAACTCACTCCTTTTGAAACTTGTTTATTCAAATTGGCTTGCATCTGTTTTTTCATATCATCAATCTGTCCACCGATATTGAACGTCATGGCTTCTTTCATGTTTTTGGTGAATACGCCCTGAAATAACCAATTGGCAGCTCCTACCAAAAAATTCTTGGTTTTGAGGTCGTAATCAAAATTATCTAAGTAAACGGTTCTCTTCACGGGGTCGTAGGCTGGTGTACCTTTGTAGTAAATCTTTCCGTTGATATTTCCTTTTAAACCTGATTTAATGACCATTTTGTCGCCATCTCCATAAATATCAATATCCGTTACTTGTACGTTATATTTTCCGTCTTTGAAAGAAAAATTCTGACCAATCAATGTATCTCCCGTTAATTTTGCGGCTTCACTCAGTGGAATTTCAGCCATAATTCCCACTTGAAAATCATCTGGAATGGCAGTTACTAATTTCAAATCAGGCACAGTAACTACGGGCGTAAACAAAGGCTTTGCTCCCGTTACAGTTTCAGTAATTGCTTTTATCCCGATGGTGGCTTTCACTTTATTATTGACCGTTGTCAGCGGAGTCATTTGTAATTCGGTGGGCGTAACTTTCAACCAAGTACGGTATTTTTCAGAAAGCAAATACGGTTGCATGGCAGTATTCCAGGCTTGTACGATGTATTTTTTGATTTCAATATTTTTACGCACGGCATCATCCAAAGACTTTAAAATGGCATCTTGCTTTGAGTTGAGGGCTTTTTCTACTAATCCAGCCACTGAAATATCAAATCCTGCCAAGCGAACTACCGGTTTTTTTACCCAATCATAACCAATCGGAAAACTCTGAACGTTGGCTTCCCAGTTGGGAGCGATTGAGAATTTTGTTCCAAATTTTACATTCAATTCAAAATTTAATTCTTGCGGAGGAATATTCATCCCCATCACTTTATAACCCACTTTTGCCCAAATTTTCAAAGGCACATTGAAGGTAAAAGCCTCATTCTGCGTAGTTACGACAATATTATCACGTTTGTAAACTTTACACATGAAATTGTCGTAATTATTATCCTCCATCGAATTATCCTCAAAAACCAAGTCTTTGATGTTGGCATTGATTTGACGTTCAACGTCTGCCATCGTGATTTCAAAGGGAATTCCGATGGTCGAAACATTTTTTTCCACTTGTTTTCCTTTATAAAGATATGATTCCTTCGGGGCTTCGGGATTGGACTGGGTTACGGTTATGGCTGTTCCTCCTCCTCCATTTGTTTGAGTAGTTGAACTGGCACAGCTTTGGAGGATAATTATTGAGAATATTATTAGGGTTTGTTTCATTTTGAGTAAGGAGTAATGAGTCAATTACATCATACGAATTAGGATATTAATTTACAAAAATATCATTTACCGAAATCTTAAAATCAGGTAAAACAGGTTCAGCTGAACAAATATCATCATCCCCACAAATCATAACATTTTTACGAGATGAATAAACATAAATCAATTGAGATTCTGGAATGATATTCCAAACGATTTTCACGCCTGCCTTTAAATATTCAGTTAATTTTTCTTCAATTTTATATTGTTGATCGCTTTCAGAAATAATTTCTACAATAAATTCAGGAATGACATCTTCACCTTCTTTGCCCAATCGTACTTGTTCAGTAGTCAAATAAGCAATATCTGGTCTTCGCATTTGAATACCTGCGGGGCGGCGTTCCGCTTAGCATTACGTCATATTCAGTCAGCAGAGTTCCTTGTTCCCATAGACCCTTTCTGATAAAAAGGCGATTCAAAATCTCAAAAATATAAACTTGTTTTTTATTCATTCCATTAAATTTAATCAACTCGCCATCGTTCCATTCGTATTTGAAACCATCATTTTGCTCTTGCTCCCAAACCAAATACTCGGCTAAGGTACGAGGCTTTTCTATTGTTTTATTTTCAAGAATTATCATTGGCTTTGCTTTTTTACAAAAAAAATGGAATTGTCATTTTAATTAACGACTATTGAGGTGTTAAAATATAAAATTACTCCTACTTTATCCTAACCTTAGTAGCCCCATACCCAAACTTATCCTTCTGAGCATCTTCAAAATACTGCACATTTTTATTGCCAGATAAACGCTTGTGAATCGCATTTCGCAATACGCCATTTCCTACACCGTGAATAAAAATAATTTCATCCATTCCATTAGCAATGGCAGCTTCAAATTGTCTTTCAAACGTTCCCATTTGTAAGGTCAGCATCTCCGTATTCGACATTGCCCAAGCGTCTTTTGTCAAAAATTCAATGTGCAAATCTATTGATAATGAGGGCTTTGCGGGTAATTGTAGTGGTTCAGGTGCTTGTTTCTCGAACATTTGTTCCACAATTTTTGCAGGGTCAAGTTTCAAGTTTACTGGCGTAATAGAATCCTCCGCATCCATTTGAAATAAGTGAGCATCAACGTTCAATAAAGGTGCTTTTGACTGATTCTTGAAGAAAGTATTTACTCGAAATCTTAACCGTTTTACCAAAGGTTCAGGCAATTTCATAAACGCCAAGCGGAAGAAAAACGCTTGAAATATAAACGTTCCCCATTCGTCAAAATCTTTAATCAAAAGGCTTTGAACTTTGATGGAAGTTTTAGGTTTCAACACGCCCGAAGCCAAACCTTTGTGATGCGGGTCTGAACCCGATGAAAGCATAAACGGCAAATCCCAGTCTGTATTGTTGATGAGGTGTTGTGATAATTCACGGTCATTGACGGGTACAAAAGCCATGTAAACCCCACGATTTGCTAAGATTTCATTTACCGCTTGTCGTCTATCCGTTATTTGTGGTTCTATGCGTGAGGCTGGCGTAGGATTAAATATTTTTTGTTCTAACTCACTAATAATCACCACTTCATTAGCTTTTACGGGTATCGTAAAGCCATCCTCAATTTCTATTTCGATGATATTATTGCCTAATAATTTGGTAACGATGCCCTCTTCTTTTCCTCGCATGAGGCGTACTCGGTCTCCTATGTTCATGTTGTTTATCTGTGTAATTGGCGACAATTTTTATTCATTCATTCTGTTTTTCAAATCCATTCTTTCGTGCAAAATTCTAATAACTTCTATTTCGTCGTCTCCAATAATTTGATAGAATATTATGTGTTTACCTGTTCTTAGTCCTAACAAGTTGCTACTTATTCCATTATAAATTCTTCCGATTTCTGGATTTTTTCCAATTTGCATACAGGCAAATTCCAGTGTTGCATAATATTTGTCCGCCTGTTTTTCAGACTATTCTTCAAAAGTATGAACCCAAATATCATTCAAGTCATCAATGGCTTCTTGTCGTAAAATAATTTTAGCCATTTTTTCTTCTTTCAGTTTTCAGTTTTTTTAGATTGTCTTCAAAATTGAAATTTTCAACTCGTGGACTTTCCAACCCTTTTCGAATAGCCGCTCTCAAAGCTATTGTTTTACTTTCTTCATCTTCCAAAAGTCGAAGTCCTGCCCGAACAACTTCGCTCACGTTTTTAAAACGTCCAGTTGAAACTTGACTACTTATAAACTGGTCAAAATAGTTTCCAAGTGAAATTGATGTATTTTTCATTTTCTTTATTATTTTTCGGAAGTATGTACTTATTAATGCACATACTTTTTTAGTATGATAATAACCCTACCAAGCGTTTTAAACGCTTGATAGGGTTGCGAATCCAACTAATTTTTGACTTTGCATTAATAAGTACATAGTTCCGTTATTTTTTTTCAAAGATACCAAAAATTGGTAATTATGCAAATTTGTAGCTCCTGAAAGTAAAATCATAATTCTCTAAGTTTTCGATTAATCAATACCCCCCCAAATATTTCCTCAAAACCCACTCCACCGTCAGTAAAGCCAATATCAAAAAGAAAATCCAACGTAAATTTATCATTTCTTTCAAATCTTCGGTGGCATCAATTTTCTCTGGAACTTTATGATTTAGGATGGTTTGTTTGATGGCTTCAAATTGGTTATTCTTAAAAAACTGTCCTCCTGTTTTTACAGAAAGTTGTCGTAAAACATCAAAGTCTGCCGTCAAGTTTAGGTTTTCTAATTGAATATCTCTAATCACAAATTCACCCGTTGAAAGTTCAGATTTACCCAAAACAGTCGTACTCGCACGGTAACGATACACGCCCGCAGGTAAAGAACTGATTTCAAATTTTGAATTATCTGGACTCGTTGAGTAACTAAAATTACGAGCTACGCCTTTCTCATCTTTTACCTCTAATTTGATGGGTAGGTTGTATAATTTCTCGTAAATAGCGTTATAAATCTCGGTTTCAAAAACTACTTTTTCGCCCAATAAAAATTCCGTATTAATTGGATAAACTCGTAGTTTGCGTTTATCGTCTTTGGCAGAAATAAATTGTAAAACTTTCAAAACCAAATCATCTACAACTTCTTGTTTTTCAGTGAGTTGATATTCTTCCAAACGCCAAGACCAAAGTCCTTCTCCCGTGAAAATTGCTGATTTTTTTGCTCCTGTATTCACCACAAAAAGGGGTTTTTGGGTTTGAACTGAACCTACTTTTTGATACAACAAAACTTCTGAATTTGGCAATAATTTAAATTCACCAAAAGGCACTGAAATCTGAGGTAATTTATTGATTAACTGCATTTTCTCCGCCTCAAAATTCAATGATTTGAAGGATTGATTGTACGTACCCGTAACCTTATCACTCTGCCCCGCTTGCGAGTTTATTTGCATCACTTGATTAATCTGATTCAAATAAGTCGTACCAGATTGATTTCCCAAAACAAACATCGTAGGTGTTCCTTTGTCGATGATGGGTTTGAAAATATTGGAATAAGAATTAAAATAATCGGGTAATTGATGGAGAATCAATAAATCATACGGTTTCGACAAAACGTCTGGGTTCGGATTTTCCGTCAAAACTTTAATATCTAATTCATAATTCTCATTTTTTTCGATAATACTTTTCAGTGCTTTTATGTCTGGGTGAGGCGAAAGAGCCAATAAAAGTATTTTCTCTTTTCCGTCAATCACCTCCACATACGCATCTTGATGGTTGTTTCTTGAAGAAAATTCTCCCCCCAAAACATCTACTCCAACTACCAAATGTTGAACGCCAATTTGAGTTGCCGTTGTATTAAATGACACCGTTTTTACTTCATCATTTTGTTTGAAAACTAAATTCTGTTTGTCTAAAATCTTCCCGCCTTGTTTTAAATACACATTTGCACTTTTCCCAGAAAAACCGAAAGAAGAAACGTCTGCCTGCACTGGAAATTTATTGCCTAAATACGCAACTTTATTGGCATAAATTGACTTAACTGCAATGTCTTTTTTAGGAATCGTATCACCTAATCCAACGGTATGAACCGCAAAACTAAAATTCTCGGAAGCAGGGGAAATTCCTTGGTTAGCAATTCCATCCGAAATCAAAACTACGTCCGTCAAATTTTCACCTTCAAAAGCATTTTTCACGCCCGACAATAAACCTGATAAATTCGTAGTTTTCTTGTCAAATTTCAATCCTTCAAGGTTTTGATTCGTTTCTTCGTTTAGTGAAGAGAAAGAAACATTGTATTCTTGTTCGATTAATTCGTCTTTCAGTTTATTCAAATTCACAGTCAAATCAGACAGGTTTTTCTGCCCCGAAACCGTCATAGATTGTGAATTATCAATCGCTAAAACAACCGTTTTTTTCTGAACGGTTTGAGTAACTTGACGTATCAAAAAGTTCAACAATAAAAGGCACAACAAACTCACCGACAAGAACCGAAAGGCACTCATCAGCAGATTTTGGGACTTTGACCAATTTGCATTTTTTTGATATAACACAAACGCATACAAGCCACCAGCCAATAAACAAAGAGGAATAAACCAAGGGGAAGTTTGAAAAAGAAAATCGAATTTCATGATTATCGGTGAACGGTGAACGGTCAAGGGTGAACGGTTTTGACGAACATTTACGGTGAACGGTAAACGGTCAAGGGTGAACGGTTTTGACACAGATCAACGAACATTTTTGGTGAACGGTAAACGGTCAAAGGTGAACGGTTTTGACCTATATTAAGAAAAAATATTGTCGCTTAAATTAATAAAAAAGGCAAATGGAAGTAAAAATAGAGAATAGTTCTACAAGGTATCCTCTGAGTACCGTTTGCCGTTCACCGTGAACCGATATTTTCCGTTTACCATTTACCGTTCACCGTGAACCGTAAATTAAGTAAGCATTCCACCATCCACTTGAAGCACTTGTCCAGTGATGTATTTTGACATATCTGAGGCTAAGAAAACACAGGCATCTGCCACCTCTTCGGCTTGTCCTCCACGCTTCAAAGGAATGGATTTTGTCCATTCTTCGGTTGCAGCGGCATTCAATTCACCCGTCATTTCCGTGAGGATAAACCCTGGGGCAATGGCATTTGAACGGATATTTCTTGAACCTAATTCTAAGGCAATTGATTTGGTAAAACCAATGATTCCAGCCTTTGAAGCCGCATAATTGGCTTGTCCAGCGTTGCCACGAATACCCACAATTGAAGTCAAATTGATGATTGAACCAGATTTTGCTTTCATCATTGGCTTAGTTGCGGCTTTGGTCAAATTGAAAACAGATTTCAAATTTACTTGAATCACCGAGTCCCATTGTTCCTCCGACATCCGCATCAATAAACCGTCTTTGGTGATGCCCGCATTGTTTATTAATACATCTATTGTGCCAAAATCTGCCACTACGGAGTTCATTAACTCTTCCGCTTGTTTATAATCAGAAGCATCAGAACGATAACCAATGGCTTTAACACCGAAAGCGGTCAATTCTGAAACCAAAGCCTCACCTTTTTCGACTGATGAAAGATAAGTAAAAGCTACATTCGCTCCTTCCTGAGCCATTTTGAGGGCAATCGCACGACCAATGCCCCGTGATGCACCCGTTACTAAAACGACTTTATTCTGTAATAATGCCATAGATTATTTTTTATTTCGATGGTTGGGAAATATTTTGAAGTCCAAATTTACGCTAAGGCGAGAAGAAGACAAAATTAGGGATTGGGGATTGGGGATTGGAGATTGGGGATTAGGTTCAAAATAAAAATTAAAACACTGAATATCAATGTATTACAGAAGATCAATCTTCCAACTTTATAATTATATTTTTTCCAAATCATGTTACGTAAAATCTCTTCTCAATGGGTTAAAATCCATTGTTAGGATATAGATCGTCCCTCTGGGACTTATTCACAAGGAAAAATCCCAGCGGGATGACTGATATTCTAACAACGGACGGTTCGCCGCTGCGATTTTAATCCGTTGCCTAAAAAAGTTCTAAGTAAAATTAGTTTCTAAAATAGAATATTAAGTATCTTTAATTTTCAGAACTGACTAATTTTTACGATGACACACAAATATTTGATAATCATTATTTGCCTTTTTTGTACGACGAAAATCAAAGCACAATTACCCGATAGCTCTAAAATAGACAATAGAAATATCAAGACCTTGAAGAAAGATTCGGTCATCAAAAAAAAAGCATCGTGGTTCTACAATATTGGTTTTGATGGAACGGTGAGTTCTGGCAGTGTTAATCGGGAACTACTGAATATCAAATCTTCGTTAAACTTTGAAAGTCCGAAATATATTTTTGGATTTTTTACACATCCTCGGTTTCAGTTTGGAACAAATGCAAATACCTTGCAAGAACGAGAGATATTTTTAGACCTTAATAGTACACTTTTTTATTTACAGCATAATGTCTATTTATTAGCTTTTGGGGCTTTTGAGCAAAGCAATCTACGTAAAATCACGACCCGTTACAACATAGGTGCAGGTATTGGATGGAAAATCATTGGTGGAAATAATAAGCCAAAATCTCCCGTCAAACTGAGTCTAAGCAATGTTTTGGTTCATGAAGTAACAGATTTTGTAACGAAGCAAGACATTATTCTTTATCGAAACTCAACGAGATTTAAACTGATTATTAGCCTAATCCCTGAAAAACTTACTATCAATAGCGTAATATTCATCCAGCCTTCCTTGATTGATAATTATTTTCGCTGGAATTCGTCTTCTCAGCTATCCTACAAAGTCGGGAAACATTTATCCGTATTAGCCTCTTTTGAAAATACTTTTGAAAACTTTAACCCTGAGCTTATTCAAAATACTCAAACAAATGCCACGATTGGACTAACATATAGTAGCTCAAATTAGCGTTTTACTAAAAAACCACCCACAAATTAGGTTATTATAAAACTTTCAATTATTTTTGAAACATATAAACTATTACCATCTGTTAAGCTCCCGCCAACGCTTAATTGTTAATCAAACATCCAACCGCCACAGGATTTTATGATTAAGATTTTATCCTTTTGAAAATTACTATTTTTGGTGCTTTGGCATGAAAAATGGATAATAGACTTCAAGGGATTCCCTTACTTTAAAATAATCCATAAAATCATGAAACAACTATGTTTAGCAATAGGATTGCTGGCATATTTAGGCAATGCCAACGCCTTTTCTTCAGCCCAATTAGCCTCCTTAGAAACACAAAGTGAGCCTGTTAAAATTCTAAAATTCAATCAGCAACAACCCTCTACGCAAATTCAGCCACAAACTGAGCCAATAAAGATTGTTACTGAGCCTGCAAAAACACCTTCTAATGACCCAACCAAAAACGCAAATGCGGTTACGTGTTTCAATAACAAATCTGGCGTTAATTTATCACAAACCAAGGATTTAGATGGACGTGATATTCTGGCTTTTCCATTGGAAAGACTTAGAAATAATGTGCGTTATGGTTTTGTGGATAATTACAAACAAGGATTCGCCCGTATCAAAAAAGATGGCGTTTTTGGATTTATCAATCTTTGTGGAGAGGAAATTATTGCTTCCCAATTTGAGAAAGCCGAGAACTTCAATGAAGGAAAAGCCCTTGTACGACGTGTAGGTTGGCTTTTTATTGATAATATCGGTGTAGAAAGTGAAGAACTCCAAAATATCGTTGATGCCAAAGCTCTATCAAAGGGTTTGAGTTTGGTCAAATTCAAAAACAACCAAATGGGACTGATTGATAATAATTATGACAGAACTAACAAACCAGTCTCGGCACTTTATGATGAAATTATTGTTCTGAATGAAACGACATTGGGCGTAAAAGTAAACGCAAAATGGGGTGTTTTCAAAATTGGTGAAGGGGCGGTGGCAGAGGCAAATTTTGATTTAGTTGAACCTTCGGGAAGAGATAATTTATTCAAAATTTATTCTAATAAAAAAGTAGGTTTGGTAAATTCAAACGGTGAAATTTTATGGAAACCAGAATTTAATGTTATTACGGATGTCGATAATTTTGGATTTGTAAAAGGTATCGGAGAATCAAAACAACAGCTAATTAATGTTAATGATTTTCGTGTAAGCAAGGCGTACAAGCAAATTAGCGACTTTGACCAGCGTGGATTGGCAATTATTCAAGGTGAAAATACTCTCTACGGATTGATTAATAAAGACCTCAAAACCGCCCTCGAACCAATTTTTACCACTATCGGGGCAATTGGAGAGTTTGATTTAGTACCCGTCAGTAAAGAGATTGTGGGCAAAGGTATCAAACACGGATTTATTAATCTGAAAGGCATTGAGGTGATTCCGTTGGAATATGAATCTGTGGGTAAAATCAATAAAAAAGGGCTTTTGGTGGTAAAGGAAATCGTGAGTTGTAATTTGGACGAAAAAGGTAAAAAAATTGGCACTTGCAGAGCAGATAAAGTAATTGACGTGAATGGAAGTACAGTTATTTTACCCATAACCAAATATCCCGACGCTGGTAAAATCAGTTATACTGTTACGGATTCGATGGTGCATAATTGTATTGTAGTGAAGGCTTCCAAAAATGAAGAAAAAAGTAGGTACGCTAAGTTTATGCTTGTCAGAGGAGAAGATTTCAAGGTTTTGACTCCTGAGCCTTTTGATTTTGTGCAAGCCGTGAGCAAACACCAATTCTTTTTTGTACGACAAAATGGACTTTGGGGGACGTTAGATACTACTGGAAAATATTTAGCTAAATGTCAATTCAAAACGGTTTTAATGGCTTCGGAAGATTATTATTTAGTACAACACGATAACGGAAATTACGGTTACCTCGACCCAAGAGGAAAGGTGCAAGTTAGTCCAGAATATGAGTCTTTGGGATATTTCAAAAATGGTTTTGCTATTGCTTCCAAAGGAGAAAATCAGGCGGGACTCATCAATAAATTTAATGCAAAGATTGTTCCTTTTGTGTTCAAAGATATTAAATACAAAGACACCACGAAGGAATATGAAGTTTTGGACAGAGACAATAATCGTTACGTTTTGAACCAATCGGGCGAATGTACTCAGAATTGTAAGGAGTTAGAAGCAATTAGGATAAAGGCAAATGCAGTTAAGAATTAGTATAACAGGTTTCCAACCTGTTTGTCAGACTCCATGAACAGATTAGAAATCTGTTATACTCTTGGACTTTCGTATCATAAAAAGTCTCTCAATTTCGATTTGAGAGACTTTTTTTATGCAAATTGTTATTCTGGTATTAATTCATAAAAGACTGAATTTATACCATCTTTTTCAGAAAATTTAAAGACTCCTGGACCAATTGTATCCATATAAAGCACATTTACTTTGTTTTTGGATGTGTTATTAATCTCAATTTGAAAATCGTTGTTTGTAAATTTCCATAAACCTGTTTCTGTCCCATTATCTGCATTAATTGAAGTGTATGTACCATCTTTCAGAAATGATATTCTGACTTTTCCCAAATCATCTCTAACACTTGATGGAGTTACGCCTCTCTCAAATTTAATAACAGAGATTCCGTTTTTGATTTCCGTAATTTTGTTTGCCTTCCAAACATTCTTAATTAATAATTCATTTCGTGTCTCTGTGGGGACAACTTCATTTTTTGAACAACTGAAAATAATGATTGTACAAAAAAATGATAATACAATGTTTTGATACTTCTTCATGTTATTTTGTGTTTAAATTGTTAAGAACACATGAATAACGGTGATGAAAATTTGATATTATTGATGGTTTGTTAAAAACTGTTAAAGAATTATTTTGCTTTTCCTCCTCCCAAAAACGGGCTATTCAATAATTTCTCAACTCCCTCAAAAGGCACAACCGTCTTGTTGTACCCAAAAGTAGTTGCCAATGAATGCGTTTTGTTATTGTCTCCCATCACCATATCTACGTCCTGCATCGTCATCTGACAAGGATGTTCATAGCCACAAGCGTGAGAGATTTCAAGGATTTCTTTGTTGATATTTTTTACGTAATTATAAAAACGCTCACTTTTCAAGGCAGGGTCAATGCCTGATTGTAGCCATTTATCCGAAGTTGCCACACCCGAAGGACAACGATTGGTATGACAGATTTGGGCTTGAATACAACCAATCGAGAGCATTGCTTCACGACCCACATTTATCAAATCGCAACCCATCGCAAAAGCCATCATTGCCTTCTCTGGAAAACCTAATTTACCCGAACCAATGAATACTATTTTATCCGCCAAATCGTATTTTTGGAAGATTTTATAAATTTTCGTGAATCCAAAATTGAAAGGCAACGAAACGTGGTCAGCGAATGCGTGGGGGGCTGCCCCTGTGCCTCCTTCTCCCCCATCAATCGTAATAAAATCAGGACCTTTGCCCGTTTTAGCCATGTATTGAGCTAATTCTTCCCACATTTCAGTTTTCCCAACGGCAGATTTTATTCCGACTGGAATGCCAGTTTGTTCCGCCATGTCTTCTATGAATTGTACCATTTCTGGAATCGTAGAAAACTTGGAATGAAAGGCAGGAGACATAGCATCTTTCCCCATCGGAATATGACGAATATCGGCAATTTCTTGGGTAACTTTTGCGGCAGGAAGCATCCCTCCTTTTCCAGGTTTTGCACCCTGTGAAAGTTTCAATTCTAAGGCTCTAACGCTTGGGTTTTCGGTAGTCATTTTGATGAGTTTTTCCATCGAAAAATTTCCTTCATCATCACGTACACCAAAGTAAGCCGTTCCAATATTTACGATTACATCCGAACCAAATTTATGATATGGAGACAATGAACCTTCACCTGTATTATGATAACACCCAAACTTCAAAGCCCCTTTATTCAACGATTCAATGGCTTTTGCAGACAATGAGCCGTAACTCATCCCCGAAATATTGACAACTGAATATGGCTTAAAAGGACGTTTACGGTTATGAAATTCACCTATCGTTTTGGCACATGGAACGGCACTTGGGTCTTTTTTATTGGGATGGTTTGCTGGTAATCGTAGCCCCAACATGGCGTGTTTTATAAATATATAACCAACCGAATTAAAGTCTTGGTCTGAGCCAAAACCTTGCAGGTTATTTTCCTGTTTTGCAGAAGCATAAATCCATGCTCGTTCCCCTCGATTAAAAGGTAGTTCTTCACGATTATTGGCTACGAGATATTGGCGAATTTCGGGTCCAATTTTTTCGAGCATATATCGTAAATGTCCTATTACAGGAAAATTGTGTTGAATCGTATGACGGTTCTGTAAAACGTCTCTAATTGCCAAAATAACAAGGGCGATGGGGATTAATAGCCAATAGTTCATGAGGTATTTTTATTTAATTTTTAGCATCTTGACTCAACGAAACCCCACCTGAAACTATCATTTTCATCACATCTGAGGCTGGTAAGTTCAACAAAGTTATACTTGCAGAAGGTACAATAAAAAGTTCTCCCGAAAAGGCATAAGAATGTGGACAATAGACCATCACGGAATCTGTAATTTCGATAAATTGTAAATCTTGTTGCGTAATAAATCCGATTTTTTGAATGCCATTTTCTTTATTTAAAACAAACCTAACGGGTTGATTAAATTTCTTTTTATCCCCTACAAATGCTCCTACAAGGTCTTTTAGCGAAGAATAGATAATTCCGATGAGTGGTAATTTAACAATAGCATCCTCAAAAATCTGAACAACAGGAACGGATATAAAAGTTGAACCCAAAAAGCCCACAATCATTATTATACCAATTAAAACCACTAACCCTGTTCCTCTGTACTGCACAAAAAACTGGCTATCTAAGGAGTCCAAGAGGTTAAAAATGATATATCCCGTTACGTACACGGGTGCAAGCAACAGTAAACCTTTGACAAAAAAACTAAACAGTTTTGCGGATATTTGCTTGAAGTTGGAGGACATTTTCGATTCCAAGGATAATTCTATTTTTAGGATATGTTACATTATATTTTACTTCCAAACGCTTTTTTTCGTTGGGTTTCAGTCTAAAATTCCAAGACAATCTGCCTTTAGTAAAGTCTATTTCTGCATCCGAACTTTCCAATATTTCTAATTCGACTTGTCCGTCTTTGGCAGTTGGAATTAAGTCTTGCACTTTCAATTTCAGGTTTACCTTTTTGGGGTTTTTAAACTCTATCTTGTACGACCTAAATTCAACAACTTTCGTGCCTACGATTTTCTTGGTATTACCCATGATGGTACGCTTTATATCAACTTTCTCATTGCGGGAAATACTGACAAAAAGTGTGTCTCTACCCACACCAGTAGGCTTTTTTTGATGTCTTGGAGAAAATATGGCGTAACTCAATACCCCAAAATATAGGATAAAGCTACCAATTAGGGTCAGGCGGAGTATGGAATTATTGAACTTACTTAGCATTTATATTAGGGGTTGCTGTGTAGGGTTAAAACGTTTTATTCATGAAATAATTATTCTGAATCAGGATTTACAAGATTATAGGATTAACAAGATGAATGATATTGAAAAAGCAATCTAAAATTTGAATCCTACATCTTTTTTAAAATCCTGTTTATCCTAAAATCCAGTAAATTCTGATTCAGACAGAAAAAATATTCAAAATCACATTCTCATCCGTAAATTTGTCATTAAATTATCAAAAAAGAAATTATGATTTACGAATATAGCTATTTGCAGCAATTTATCCGAAAAGTTTTTTTAGCCATTGGTTGTCCAGAGGCAGATGCTGACTTGGCTTCCAAGGTTTTAATATCAGCCGATTTACGTGGAGTTGACTCCCACGGGACAGCACGTTTGAGCGGGTACGTAAGGCTTTATGACAACGGAAGACTCAATCCAAATCCACAAATAAAGGTCATTCACGAAACACCTTCAACGGCTGTAATTGACGGTGATAAGGGCTTGGGACTCGTGGTTGCCCCTTTTGCCATGAATATTGCCATGCAAAAAGCCAATAATGTGGGGTCTGGCTGGATTTCTGTTCAAAACTCTAATCACTTCGGTATCGCAGGTTTTCATGCGATGATGGCTTTGGAAAATGATATGATTGGTTGGGCAATGACGAACGCCGCCCCTTTGGTTACGCCTACTTTCTCGAAAGAAAAATTATTGGGTACAAATCCGATTGCGGTAGCCGTTCCTGCCAAAAGAAATCCTGCCTTCGTGGCTGACTTTGCGAGTACGGCAGTTGCCTACGGAAAAATGGAAATATTACAACGAAAAGGCTCTCCTGCCCCTTTGGGATGGGTTCAAGATAAAGATGGAAACGCTACGGACGACTCAAATGCCGTGAAAAATGGCGGTGCTTTATTGCCTTTGGGTGGCGACAGAGAACACGGTTCGCACAAAGGTTATGGACTTGGGGCAATTGTGGATATTTTTTCTGGCGTATTGTCGGGGGCAAATTTTGGTCCGTGGGTTCCTCCCTTTGCCACCGCAGGATTTATGAATGCAGGCGAACAAGTAGGTAAAGGTACTGGTCATTTCTTGGGTGCGATGCGAATTGACGGCTTTCGCCCTGCCGAAGATTTCAAGGCTGATATGGACAAATGGATTGACCGTTTTCACGCTGCCCCAGCCATTGACGGACAAAAAGTATTAGTCCCAGGCGACCCAGAACGTAAAATTGAGGCAGAACGTAGAGCGAATGGAATTAATCTTTTAGAGCCTGTGATGAATGATTTGAAGGGCTTGGGGAATCGGTTTGGGGTTGATTTTAGGACAGAGTAATTTTTTGATAGTGGATAAAATAAACAGTCCCCGTCCTAATAATGTCTAAAATCATAACTTAGGATGGAGACTATTTATGTCATTTTCTATTATTCCACCACTTTCCAGAAACTCACTACATTTCCTTGTCCGTCTGTACCTTCTATGGCAATTCGGAAGCGTTTGGCGATGTCTGAATTATAAAAACTAATGGTTGCTTTTCCGTTTCTATCCGTTTGTACATTTGGATTCCAATATAAAGTTGCTCGTCGGTCTGGATTAGTGTTAGTAGTAGTTATATCGTATTTTGGGCTATAAAATTCACGTGATAGTGTATATCCTTGCCACGAACTTTTCTCTTTACCTGCAAAAATTTCAGTTTCGCTCGTACCTCCACGTTTGGTTAGGATGTTGATTACTTTCCCATTACCCGATCTTAGACCGTACATAGAAGTCTTTGTTATATCTCTCAAAACATCCACTTGATCTACAATATTAGGAGGAATCGTATTGAGCATATATGATGGAATTATTATACCATCAAGTAAAATTAAAATTGTTGGGTCTGAACCTCTTGAATTGGCTTTGGCAACTGAGGCAACCACATCCGCTTGGGTGATATTCCCCGATGCGGGCGTATCATCATTTTCACCGATTGATAAAGCATTAGCAGAAATTCCAGCTATTCTCCCTGCCAACATTTGAGCAACATTTAATGCTCCTGAGTGCATTGAAGGCGTTATTTCAATCGAAATATCAGGTGTTCCATACATTGCCCTTCTATCATCTCCTTCAAAAGGGAGTTTTTTCTGAGCTTTCACATCCACTTCGTCTAATAGTACGGATTTATCTGCCAGTAAACTTTGCATGAATAGAGCATTCTCGGCAAAATTTTGTTGAGAAGTATAGATGCTTTGCCCTGCAATACCTTGTAGTAAAGAAGGGACAAAAGGTTTATCCAATGATAGAGAATATCCCGCTTGATTTTTAGGATTAGATGCGACTAATTGTACATTTCCATTCCATTTACCAAGCAATTCAAAACGCCCTTTGTCGTTGGTGATGATTGGATTAATTTGTAAACCTTTATTTGTCCATGTACTCAATAAAACTGTCTTATTTCGCACTAATTTCTTGCCATCAAAAACCTCTCCTGATAATACTAAGTCTTTTTCTATGTCGTAACGAAGAGTATCTTGCTTCTTTAAATCTTTCCAAGCAAAACGTCGCCAACCATGAGTCATCATCAAATTATCCAGATAAAAGCGAGCTTTGGTATCTTCCATTTCAAAATAGGAATTAGGTTCTTCAATTATTCCTTTCAGGTCTGAGGTCAGCAAAAGAAAACTTGATAAATGACTATTCTGTTCATTATCAGTCAATTGCTCATCGTCAATGACTGATACCGACAGATTCAGATTATTCAGAGGTTCATCATCGGAATCAGTTGCTCTAACATCAAAATTCAATAAACTTTTGACGTTTTTCCCAAAACTTCGAGAAGCAGATAATTTCAAGCGTTTTTGGGGTAAATAAGCAAATGTTAAGCGTTCAGCAAGTGGAGTAAAATCATTGGCGAAGAGTGTAATATGAAGGACTCCCTCCTGTGGTAATTGCTCGTTTGGTAGGAAAAAAGTAGTAATTCCTTTATTGGACATAAACGATTTTTGAAAAATAATCTTACCTCGTTGGTGTGTCCAAAGGTGTAGAGAATCTCGTTGAGATACATTATGCTGAATTTCGATATAAATACCTTTTGGCTCATTGGTTACCTTCAATGAATAGCCTAATTGTTTTGCAATTGGCAAATCATACCGCTTTAGTCCAATTACTGCTCTGTATTTCGTATTGCTTTGAGGCGTAATCAAGCATATACCCATGCCCAAATAAGCGGTTGTGAGGTCAGTAATTCTTTCCCCTTTATCATCCTCAATGTAGCCTTCAACATCCATACCTCTACCATCGGGCAGGGTTGTTTTGAACGCTACATGACAAGGCAAACCTACCACCATGTCACCACCCTCTGGGAAAAACTGAATATTGAGGCTATCGGTAGTGTTAGGAATAGTTTTTCCCATAACCGCACCACGAGCAACCAGCGTTATATTTTTATGAAAAAAGAAATCGTCAGCAAAATTTTGCATCAAACGAGTATGCCCCACTAACTGATAAGTAGTAGATACTAAATTTTTAGGAAAAACCACAAAAATAGAAGCCTGTGATTGAATAAGTTGATGTTTTTGTTGTAAAACCATTTTACCTTTTTCGTCCAAAAGTGAGACATAAAGCACTTCGCTCTGGCTACTGAGATGGTGGTTTGTAGCATCAAACAAATAGGCTTTTGCCCAGAGCGTATCGCCAGCAATATATCGGTCACGGTCAGTGTGAAGATATACTTTTTCAGAAGTGGGGAGGTCTTGTCCATAGATTGACAGACTGGATAGTAATAAAACGATAGGAAGATATTTTCTCATTTTTAATAGTGTTTATTTTTTGTGAATTACGATTCAATTAATGAAAATTCCAAAACTTGCGGATTAGAAATCCATTATAAAAATATCGAAATAGGAATTATCAATAAGGTTTTTTCAAAACTACTCTTTAAACCTTATTCGGACGATAATTAAACGCTTTATTCTCCAAAGGGTAATCTACGTTTTTTCTTGATTCGTTTTCTTACATAAGTTCTTACTTTTAAAATAAGGGGACATAAACTTTCGGAACTATGTACTTATTAATGCAAAGTCAAAAATTAGTTGGATTCGCAACCCTACCAAGCGTTTAAAACGCTTGGTAGGGTTATTCTCATACTAAAA
>JAYUOX010000438.1:0-7347 GCA_043760595.1 Cytophagales bacterium | reverse complement strand
GAACGAGAAAGTCAGCAATCAGGAACTTTATCGGGTGGCGAGCAGCAAATGTTGGCTCTGGGAAGGGCATTGGTTTCAAAACCAAAATTATTATTGCTTGATGAACCCTCTATGGGGCTTGCACCCGTGATTATTGATGAGGTTTTTAAGTTAATCAACACCATCAAAAAACGGGGCGACATGACTATTCTCTTGGTAGAACAATTGGCATACAGGGCTTTGGAAGTGGCAGACCGTGCCTACGTAGTAGAACAAGGAAATATCAGTTTGACAGGTACGGGTAAAGCCCTGATGACCAATCCAGAAGTCAGAAAAGCATATTTGGGGGCAGGAAAATCTTGAACCCGAAAAATATTCACAATTAAAATTTCACTATTAATAAATAAAAAAACAATGAAAAAAATAATTACTGCGTTATTTGGTCTTGTCGTGATAAGCACCGCAAGTATGGCACAAACGGCACCCGTTGCCACTCCACCGACCACAAGCACTACGCCAGCACCAGTTCCTGCCCCCGAACAAAAAATAACAATATTTGGCTTTGTCAGAAATGATGTTTTCCTTAACAGTAGGAAAAGCCTTGATTTAAGAGATGGAGCATTATCTATTTATCCACTTGATGCCACAAACTTACCCACCAAAGATGCCACAGGGACAACCTTAACTAACAACTTGAATGATGACAATAACGCCATTTCTCAATTAGGTTTTTCTGCCATAATAACTCGTTTGGGCGTAAAGTTTGCAGGTGTTACGGCTTTTGGAGCAAAGGCAAGTGGAATGTTAGAAACAGATTTCTTTGGAATCAGCAATGGAGTAGCAGGAACCTCGGGCGGAGGTACAGAAAATCTACTTCGTTTACGCCATGCTTATGTGTCATTAGACTGGGAAAAAACCCAATTACTCGTTGGGCAATACTGGATTTCTAATTTTATTCCCAAGTGCTTTCCTGCCACAACAGCATTTAGCACAGGTATTCCTTATAATCCATTTGGATTTGTCCCACAGGTACGTTTGACCCAAAAATTGTCTCCCGAGATTTCATTAATGGGAATGCTTTATGGTTATGATATTGCTGGTTTTAGTCCAGCGGGAGCTTTTCAGTCAGGCACAGGCGTGGATGCTGCAAAATACACAGGATTACCTTCTTTTGCCACACAATTAGGATTTGAAAACAAAAAATTCTTGGTTACGGTTGGTATAGAAGCCAGTACGATTAGACCAAGAATTACAGATACCCAAAATCCAAACACAGGCGTTTTTGGAGGCACAGGAACTCCCAACGTGATCAGAAATATTAGTACGAATCTTTCTACTATCAAT
This sequence comes from Cytophagales bacterium, assembly GCA_043760595.1. GTDB lineage: Bacteria > Bacteroidota > Bacteroidia > Cytophagales > Spirosomataceae > Arcicella. Next base: position 6,024 of record JAYUOX010000438.1, on the reverse strand, counting down.
TTCTTAGCATTCGCCAAACTAACTGCCAAGAATTTGACTGTCAAAGCATACACTAATTATGGACAAAGCTACACGCAATACGCAGGTTTGGGCGGATTAGCAGAATACAGAGATGTTAGTTCAGGTGCTTGGAAATACGTTCCTCAAAATCAGTTTAATCTTTGGGGAGAATTGACCGTAACAAAGTCTAAAAAATACCAACCAGCTATTTTTGTAGGGTATTTGCAAAATATGGGTTTAGCAACTCCTATCAATAAATCAAGCGTTTCAGGTGCCACACTTTCGTTTTTAGGAAGAGGAATCAATAATGCGAGGTCATTTGATAATATGTTAAGAATTGCCCCTCGTTTTGATATTTATTCTGGAAAAATGAAGATTAGTTTAGAATATGAATATTCAAATATGCTTTGGGCTGATACCGATGGAACAGTGATGAGTTCAGTTGGTGAAGCTGCTCAAAGTACTTCATTTAAAGCAGGTACGGGTCAATTAGCTCGCTCGTTTAATGCTGTCAATAGCCGATTTGGAGCAGTTGTCGTCTATAATTTTTGAGATACTTTCTTAAATTACTGCGAAAGTTAGGAACAAATTTCGGAGCGTTCAATTTTTTGTATATTTGCAAAAATATAAATCATGGCAAAGCAAAAACCACTTGAATTATCAGAGCCAATTTTGGTAGATACTTTCGGGTTGGAACGAAATTTCAAGCCTATTCCTTTGTTGGATGAACTTTTGAATGCCACGGGTGAACTAAACGAAGCAGATTCAGCACTATTATTTGAATGTCAAGCAGAATTAATTGAGAATGCAGATTCGTGGAATGAAGAGGAATTGAAAATGCAATTTATTAGTTTTGTAATCTTTCTGGCAAGATTCAAAAAACCAATTCGTACTTATTATGACAGAGAAATTTCATCTGAAATTAATGATATAGTAGTTACTTCAAAAGTAGATATGATGCTTTCAAAGGGTATTGGCGAATTAATAAAAACTCCCTATTTCTTTTTACACGAATACAAAAGAGAAAAAAAATACGCTGGTGACCCTGTTGGACAAATGTTAGGCGGAATGTTGATTGGACAGGCAAAAAACACTGATAATAAGCCAATTTATGGGTGTTACGTTCAAGGAAGATTTTGGTTTTTCTCAGTTTTAGATGGAAAACAATATACAATCAGTAAAGGCTTTGATTCTTCGGAATTAGAGGACGTTCAGAAGATTATTTTCATACTTAAAAAAGTTAATTTGATTATTCAAGAACGGTTATTGATGTAGTAATTTGATACAATCATAAAACAAAAAAGGTTTGAGAAAATTCTCAAACCTTTTTTGTTTCAGCATTATTTATGAAATTGCAGGAATTAAAATAGTTACTGATTATTTGTTATCGGTTATTCGTTAGTGTTTCGATAATTTACTGAATATGAATGAGACTTAATGTGCGTTTTACCAATAACTAATTACCAATCCTTTAATAACCAAAAAATGGAACAACAAAAACCAATCATAGGAATTACCCTCGGCGATTATAATGGCATCGGACCAGAAGTTATTTTGAAAGCTCTTACTGATAAGAAAATTTTGGAAATGTGTACGCCCGTAATCTACGGCTCACAGCGAGTTTTTGGCTTCTATCGCAAAGCCTTAGAGTTGAAAGATTGGACGTTAAATAACATCAACTCAATCCAACAAATCAATCATAAAGTAACAAATTTAATTACTTGTTTTGATGATAAAGCAACTGATGTAACACCTGGGAAAGTGACCCCAGAGGCAGGTGTAGGTGCTTTGGCGTGTTTACAGAAAGCTACGGAAGATTTGAAATCTGGAGCGATTCAAGCGGTGGTTACTGCCCCGATTAACAAACATAATATCCAATCCGAAACCTTTAAATTTCCAGGTCACACGGAGTTTTTTACGGAGGCTTTGGAAGCAAAAGAATCATTGATGTTTTTGGTTTCGGATGTTTTGCGAGTTGGAGTCGTTACGGGGCATATACCACTTGGAAAGGTACGTGGGGCAATTAATCAAGAAAAAATATCTCAAAAATTAACGTTGATGATAAACTCTTTGAAACAAGATTTTGGTATTCAAAAACCCAAAATTGCTGTCTTGGGACTTAATCCTCATGCAGGTGAAGACGGACTTTTGGGTGACGAAGAAAAGACTACGATTATGCCCGTTTTGGAGCAATTCAAAAAGAAAGGTAATTTAGTTTTTGGACCATTTCCTGCCGATGGCTTCTTTGGAGCGGCACAATTTAAACATTATGATGCAGTTTTAGCGATGTATCACGACCAAGGATTGATTCCTTTTAAGTATATTTCTTTTGAAAATGGCGTAAACTTCACGGCTGGACTTTCGGCAGTTCGGACTTCCCCTGACCACGGAACGGCGTATGATATTGCAGGAAAAAATACCGCTTCTGAGTCTTCGATGTTGCACGCCATTTTTACGGCAATTGACATTGTGAAAAATAGAAAAGAAGTATAAAATTTGGCAAACCACTATGATTATTCCTTCCCAAAGATGAATCGCAAGCGGTAAAATCTTTGACAGATGATGATACTTTTAGTTGCCTCTCCCCCTTCTCCCAACAATAACGAGACTGTTCAATATCCATATAGACTATTTTACGATCCTTTCCGCCCACCAAGCTGTAAAGATTAATTCTAAACAAAAAATCAATTTTCAGGGTTATTTTTATAGTTTATTTTGATAAAAAAATCGTAAGTCTTTTAGAAAATAATATGCAAGTCCTTGAAGCTCAAATATTGACCGTACCACAAGTAAAAACAAAATTTAAAACGGGTGTATTAATCGTAAATCTTGGTACACCTGACTCCCCTAATACGCCTGACGTGCGTAAATACCTCCGTGAATTTTTGATGGACGGGCGAGTAATTGATGTGCCAGCAGTGTTTCGTTGGCCTCTCATCAATCTCATTATTGCCCCTTTTCGTGGACCAAAATCTGCCAAAATTTATAAAGAATTGTGGGAAGACAGAGGCTCCCCTTTAAAATTTTATGGAGAAGATGCTGAAAAAATGCTCCAAGAACGTCTGGGGGACGATTATGTCGTAAAATTAGCAATGCGTTATCAATCTCCAAGTTTGGATGATGCCTTAGAACAATTCAAAAAATCTGGATTCAAGAAAATAATTGTTGTTCCATTTTTTCCACAATATGCTTCGGCAAGTACTGGTTCTGTTTTTCAGAAAGTTATGAAAATTGTCTCTGATTGGCAGATAATTCCAGAGATTCAGTTTACTAATACCTTCTTTGACCATCCCAAATTTATTGAACATTTTACGGATATGGCTCGTAAATATATGGCAAAAGACCAATTCGACCATTATCTTTTTAGCTATCATGGACTCCCCGAGCGACACATGAGGAAAGGTGATTGTACGGGCGAGGTTTGTAAATTGGGATCATGTTGTGATACGCTACACGCCATGAATCAGTTATGTTACAGAGCCCAATGCTTTGAAACTACCCGCTTGATGGTCAAGGTTTTAGGCTTAACGGAGGGCACATATACAACATCTTTCCAATCACGATTGGGCAATGACCCGTGGATAAAACCATATACTGATGATGTGATTAAAAACTTAGCGAAATCTGGAAACAAAAGCGTTTTAGCCTTCTCTCCTGCCTTCGTTTCTGATTGCTTAGAAACAACTATCGAAGTTGGAGAAGAATACAAGGAAATATTTGAAGAAAACGGTGGACAACACTGGCAATTAGTGGAGAGTTTAAATAATTCCCCCGTTTGGATCGATTTGTTAGAGGATTTGGTGAAAAAGACGTAGTTACTGGTTATTAGTTATTGGTTGATAGAGATAATATGAAATATGATAATTTTGATTCATCAATCATAGAGTTAATAACCAGTAACCAATAACTAATCAACCAATAACTAACAACCAATAACTAACAACCAACAAACAATGATTTACTTAATCCTCAGCGTCTTTTTCTCCGTATTGTTACTCATCAATTTTCGTTTGCATCCTCGTTTTGGAGTCAATACTTTTCAGGCAATAATTCTGAATTATCCCGTTTGTTTTTTGACAGGATTGATTTTATTGCCTAATAATCAGCACTTTAACTTTGATTTATCGCAATTTTCTACACTTTGGGCTTTGCTTTTGGGCATTGGATTTGTAGTAACTTTCTTGCTCTCGGGTGCTTCCACGCAACGTATGGGTATGACCGCCACATCTTTAGCCAATAATATTTCCTTAGTAATTCCCGTACTTTTTAGTTTGATATTTCTGAAATCAAGTCAAAACTTTGATATTTGGAATTATTTGGGATTAGCTTTGGCAATCGTTGCGGTGGCTTTGAGTACATTCAAAAAAGAAAAAAGTACAGCAAATCGTTCTGCAAATACCTCCGATTGGCTACTACCGATTGCCGTTTTTGTGATGTACGGAATAACCAATACTACCTTCAATTTCTTGAATGCAAAATACGTAACAGCCTCTGGACAAACCATTCCTTTTACCTTAAATATTTTAGTTGGGTCAATTGTTTTTGGAGGTATCGTGCTGATTTTGAGGATAATACAAGGTAAAGAAACCTTAGAACTCAAAAGTATTTGGGCGGCTTTTCCGCTGGGCATTCCCAATTTCCTATCCTTTTATTTTCTTCTAAAAGCCTTTGATGAATTTAAGAATAATGGAGCTTTTGTCTTACCAATTTACAACATCAGTGTGATTTTAGGATCAACAACTATTGCCCTAATTTTCTTCCACGAAAGACTGACGAATCTGAATAAAATTGGTTTGGCTTTGGCAGTATTGGCGATAGGGTTGATTTCTTATCAAGGACTTTTATAGAAATGTATAGCGATTATCCAAAATGGTAACATCGCAATACAATTCTGGAAAATCGTTATACGTTATCAATGAAATTTATCGCTTTCCAAACCCCTTTCTCAATCAATTTTACAATAAAACTCTTCTCTTTTTTAGGAGGTGAATGTTTCCCATAGAGTGGAGTAATTTGCTCAAAAAAATGATAATGATTTCTTAATAAAACTCCATTATATTCTGCAAAAAGAGGCTTCAAAGTTGGGTAGTCACTTAATTTTGAGGACTTTATGTGTTTTGAAATCAAATTAGGTCTTTCGAGAGAATAACCACTAAAATGAAAAAATAATAGATTTTCTTTTCCATTAATTACATATTTCTCCTCTACAAAAGTCACCTCTATCTCGTGAAGATTCCAATAAGCTAAATTATACGCAGGGCTATATTCTATCAATACTTTATCATAAAAAATGGGTACAAAATTTAGACATAATTGATCAACTCCCATGCCGTTACAAAAGTCATAATAGCCGTAATCCTTCAAATGAATTTTCCACCAATTCAAGAACTTGAAGGTATTTTCAGAACGTTTCATTCCCACAAAACCCGTATTGTACAAACCCGCATTCAAAAACTGTTTTTCATTCCATTCTTCCTGTAAATCAATGGGTTGTGTAATGTGTGGATTGATAATTATGTCGTAATTATCAAGATTTTTTTCGATAGGTTCGAGGCTGTCCATTACCCAAATATCCGTATCGAAATATATCAGTTTCTGTAAATCAGGATATTTTTCAAATAGATATAATCCAAAAATAGGTTTGCAAGCCGTAGCGACCTCCATCACGGTATATTCACCTTTGAAACCCGATAAATTAACTGGCTGAATATCTGTAATGGGAATGATTTGATACGGAATTTCAAAATCAAGAACGGGCATTTCATCCACCAAACCAATGATTAATTCATAATCGGGATTGGTTTTAGACAAAGATTCGCCCAAAGTAAGGGCTTGATATAAGTGATTAGTCGTACAGACTGTGTAAATTAATTTCATATTTTATTCTAACAAATCTCCCAAAGCCGCCTCAAAAGGGGCTTTCCACGAAGCCTCTTGGTCTTTATAACGATGATAATTACCATTGAAAAGTAACCTCAATACAGGCAAAATTCTACTCAAGTGAAAATCAGGCATTGTACCTCT
>JAYUOX010000437.1:0-22558 GCA_043760595.1 Cytophagales bacterium | reverse complement strand
TCAAATTTAGACTTCGTTACAGAGTCATTAACGTTGATAGCAGGAAGGTATAAAGTTCCATTTTTCAAACGCTCATACAAACGGTGAACACCCGTTGTGGTTTCTTCTGAAAGACCTCTGATGCCGTCGATTAATTCTGGATATTCGTCAAAAACCATGTTTGTCAAATCACCACCGTCGTCAAGAATCATATTTAATTGCTGACGCTCTTCTCCGAAAAACAAAGTTTGCTCAATACACCAGTTAAATTCTTCTTCGTTCATGCCTTTCCAAGCGTACACAGGCACACCAGCAGCAGCAATGGCAGCAGCGGCGTGGTCTTGCGTAGAGAAAATATTACATGACGACCAAGTTACATCAGCACCCAAAGCGGTCAAGGTTTCAATCAAAACGGCAGTTTGGATTGTCATGTGAAGACATCCTGCGATTCTTGCACCTTTCAAAGGTTGAGAAGGACCATATTCAGCACGAAGAGCCATCAAACCTGGCATTTCAGCTTCTGCTAAACGAATTTCTTTACGACCCCACTCGGCAAGAGCGATGTCTTTTACTTTGTACGGAACGTACTGTTGAATTGCAGTTGACATTTTTTTATTAGCTTTAAGCCGTAAGCCTTGGGCTTTGAGCTTTGAGATTAAAACTCACAGCTCACGGCTCATAGCTCACAGCTATTTCTTAGAATAACACAAAATTAATACCTTAGTTGTTGATTTTAAAAGTATTGAATCAAAGTTTTCTTTTTTACCTTAAAAAATGCTAAAATTGGTTAATTTATCTATGAATATTTATTTTTTAGGTAAAATATCTATCATTTTTGAATTATGTAGATGAATAAATATTTGATATTTCTTGAAATACTTTTGTAGAAAACTTTAAATCTGAATATTAGACTTATTATTTTATTACTATAATTTTTCAGAAAAGTAAAGTAATTAAGGGTAAATTACAGTTGAATTGTCATATACTAAAAATAACATCTCTATGAAAAAGCACATCATAACAATCCTACTATTGGCAATTTTCAGCCAAACCGTTTTTGCCCAAATGGCAGAACTTGATTCTATCTTTACAAGCGACGGAATCGTACTGGCAAATGTCAAAAAAATAGCCCCTGACGTTATCGAATACAGCTTTCCGAATGAGGAAGCCATTACCGCTATTTATAAAAATACAGTCAAGAAAATACGTTTTAGTTCAGGTCGAGAACAGGTATTCACTGAAAATATATTTTTGAGTACGGTAAATAATGCTTTTGATTATGGAAATGTGGCTACTACACGTTTAGAAAGTGAAACAAAAGGGTTGATGAAGGTTGATGAAGTTTCGGTAAAAGCTACTGCAAGAACAGCTTTTTCTAATAGTACATCAATCGAAGAAATAGCCTTTCATAAATTAAAGGTTACTACGGCAATGTTGGGGGGTAATTTGATTTATGTACTTGATAAATCTATTTTGAGTAATCAATTTGGGAATCAATATTTAGCAAACTCATTAGAATCAGGATTAGCGGGCTTAGTTTATACCGATAGATTACCTAAAATGGAAGACTTCAAAGCATTGATTAAGGACAAAAAATCCTTTGTAATCAGTAAGGCTGTTTGTATGGGTAGAAATAGCAATGATATTGAAGAGGGGAGGGTATCGGAGAAAAATTTAGTAATTGAAAATCTTTATGAAGAAAATCGATTCATTTATATCAACGCAAAAGGGTTTGAGAGTGTGTTGCTTAGAGTAGTTTCATTTGATGAAAATCAGATAGTCGTGGTTTGGAAGAATTCTGACAGAAATCGGATTTATAATTTATTTCTCAAACCTTAAAACCAAAAATAGGTTTCAAATTGTATGAAGCCTATTTTTAGTTTTAATCTCATCTGTTCGTACACGAGCAGTATAAATTTACGATAAGTTTTTTATTACTTTACTTCAAAACCTCCAGTGCCAATTTTGAACCCTTCGGCGTACAATTCAACGACATAATTACCTTCACGGTATGCTGTACCTCCACGGTTATAAACCATTTCGATGTATAAATTTTCGTTGTCATAATTCAAATCGCCCCGTGTTGTATATGCCAATTCTTGACCGTTGAAAGTGAAATTTCCAGAACCTGTTGCTGCATCAAAAATCGTTGAACCATCAGGACCAAGCACTCTGATGAAAACCGTTTTGCGTTCTTGTTCGGTCAAATCATTTTTTGCTAATTGAAAAACGACCTTTATTTTAGATAGTTTTCTCGCACGATAGCGTTTCTCTTCGGCTTCTTTTCCTTTTTCATTAATACCAATTACCTTCACATATTCAGCTCGCAAAGCGGCGGCTTTGGTTACTTTTTCTGCCAAAACTTTATTCTTAGCAACTTCTTCTTCCTTTTGTGCTTTGGCATCTTCCGCCGATTGAGCTAATCCTTTTGTTTCACCTTTCAAGTTACTGTTTTCAGATACAAGGTTTTGATTTTGAGAAGACAAGGCTACATTTTCTTCACGAAGTTTTACTAATTCTTGTTCCTTTGAAGCTAATAATGATTCGTAGTTTTTGATTTTTCCTTCATATTTTGAACGAATACTTGATGCCTCACCAGCATTTCTACTATTGCTTTTTGTAAGTTCAACCTTGTCCGCTTCCAATTCTACTTTGGCTTTCTGAAGTTCCGTAATATCGCCTCCAAGTTTCTGAACCTCAGCGATTTGCGAATCTAATTCCCTCGAAATTGAGTCCAATTTTGTGCGAGTATTTGCCAACTCCATTACCTTCGTCGTAATTACTTCTTGTTGATTAGTAACGGTCTCTTTTGTCTGAAAAAGCATATAGCCCAAGCCACCCGCCAGAAGCGTCATAACGGCTAAACCTGCTTTGAGGACGTTGCTGTTGTTACTAGGTTTTTGTGGTTGATTTTGATTTGAAAAATTATCCATGATTTTTAATGGGTTGGTAAGTTGGTTTGGTTGATTTGAAAAGTATGAACCAAATGTACTCAATCAATCAGGATAATTATAGTTTGATTGAGTATGCGGTTTAGAAAATTAGTAAACGGTCAGTTTTCGATGTTCGTAATTCGATGTTTGGTGTATGTTCTACAAACATCGAACATCGAATCCCGAACATCAAGAACCGAACATCGAATTACAAAAATGGTAATACACTCTCTAATCCCATGCCCCTCGAACCTTTTACGAGTATGTGCGTGTCAGACTGTGGATAATCCTGTAACCATGTATGCAAACCAAATTTATCTGGAAAATATAAAGCCTTCATCATGGGTAAGGCTTTCAAGGTGCTTTCCATTAAAGTTCCCACTAATAAGATTTTGTCAAAATTACATTCTGCCAATAAATGACCAAGTGCTTCATGTTCCATTTCGGCATCTTCCCCTAACTCAAACATATCCCCCAAAATGACCATTTTTTTGGTAGCCTTCAAGTCATTAAAATAAGAAATGGCAGCGGACATCGAAGAAGGATTTGCATTATAAGCATCCATCAAGACCATATTTGAACCTTTTTCGATAAATTGTGAACGGTTGTTGTTGGGCTGATAAGCGGCAACGGCTTGACAAGCGGTTTTGGTATCAACGCCAAAATATTGCCCAATTCTGATAGCGGCGGCAATGTTCTGAAAATTGTATATTCCCGTGAGATGCGATTTGTAATACCCTCCTTCTGAGTCAGTAAAAATCACAAAAGGGCTTTCTTCCAACATTGTTACCACCGTCTGAAATCTACGGTTTGTGTCGGTTGTATAAGTGATAATTTCTCTGAAACCGTGTCTTTCTAACGCCATATCGTGAGTAGGAGTGGAAGCTACATTGACGAAGGCAACGCCATTATTTTGGGCTAAAAAATCAAATAATTCACCTTTGCCTTTTTGGACACCTTCCAATCCTCCGAAACCCTCTAAATGTGCCTTTCCGATGTTGGTAACAAAGCCGTGGGTAGGCTCACAAATTTCTACTAATTCCTTAATATCACCTTGTTTATTTGCCCCCATTTCGATAATTGCCATCTGAATTTTTTTGTCAATCGCTAAAATAGTCAGGGGTACACCAATATGATTATTAAGGTTTCCGATGGTGGCATACGTCTTGTATTTTTTAGATAAAATACTGTTAATCAATTCCTTAGTAGTTGTCTTTCCGTTTGAACCAGTTAAAGCAATGAACGGAATGTCCAATTGTTGAGCGTGATAATTGGCTAAGTTTTGTAAGGTATTCAAAACATCATCCACCAACAAAAGATTTTCGTTTATGTCTAAGCTTTTATCATCGACTACGGCGTATTTTGCCCCTTTTTCGATGGCTTGCATGGCAAAGGAATTAGCATCAAAATTGGGTCCTTTTAAGGCAAAAAACATTGCTCCTTCGGGCGTTTTGCGAGTATCAGTTGAAACCGAAGAGCATTCTTTGTATTTTTGGTATAATTCGATAAGCGAAATCATGGTTTTGTTCGTTATGGTTTTACGATAACACGAAATTAACCTTTTGAAAACATAAATTCAGAAAAAATAAATCTAAATAAATGATACACATATTTACTGATAGAAATTTATCACTTTACTTAGCCACCAAGGCACCAAGACCCCAAGTTTTTTTTCTTCGTGCCTTGGTGTCTTGGTGGCTCTTATTTTTTTCTTGTTTTACCCTCCAAGCCCAAGATTTTACCTTCAAATTCGATAATTCATTAAAGATTATTCAAAACGGACAGATACTTCCAAATGCCTTTGCGGGTGGGCTGAACGCCCCGCAATTTTCGACTTGTAAATTAGATAATGACGGCATCGAAGACCTTGTTATTTTCGACAGAACTTCCTCAAAACTATACACTTTTTTAGCCAAAAAAGATAATTCTGATAAGTATTTTTGGCAATATACTCCTCAATATGAAGCCTTTTTTCCCGCCATTCAAAATTGGATTTTACTAAGAGACTATAATCGTGATGGGAAAAAGGACATATTCACTTCTACGCCTGGCGGAATCAAAGTTTACCTCAACACAAGTACCACAAATCTGTCCTTTAAGTTAGTAAATAATCCCCTATTTTCAACGGGATATTCGGGTAGATTGAACCTTTATATTAGTGCTACAGACATCCCTTCGATTGCAGATGTGGACAATGATGGAGACGATGATATTGTTACATTTGAGTCGTCTGGAAACTTTGCAATTTTCCATAAAAATTTTAGTGTAGAAAATTATAAAAATGCTAACTTCTTAGAATTCAAACGAGTAGGGGATTGTTGGGGTGGATTTTACAAAGAACATTTTGATGATATAGTCTTTAAACAACCTTGTGGAGACAATCCATTACCACTTTCAAATCCATTGCCCGAAGCCAAATCTGCAAAGGTGCTACACTCAGGAAATTCCGTTACTTTACTTGACCTCAACGGAGACGGATTGAAGGACATCCTTTTTGGTCATGTTACCAAAAATAAAATTGCGTCTTTGCTCAATACGGGTAAAGCCACACAGGCAACTTTCAATAAGGCAGATTATAACTTTCCTACTATTTACCCCGTGGATTTTCCTGTATTTCCGACTGTATATTATGAAGATATGGATTTTGATGGAGTCAAAGATATTATTGCTTCGCCCAATGGTTCAGACAACGCTTTGCAGACCGTAGACTATCAAAAATCCGTTTGGTTTTACAAAAATAAAGGCAAAGACGATAAGCCCGATTTGAGTTTTGTTCAGAATAATCTGCTACAAAGTACGATGGTAGATTTAGGAGAAAATACCGCCCCCGTTTTTGCGGATATTGACGGCGACGGCGACCAAGACTTATTGATGGGCATTGCAGGAAACCGAGGCGATGCAGGTTACCGTGCGAGTATATATCTATTTGAAAATAAGGGTAATGGCACTTTTGAAGTAGTAAATACAGATTATTTGAACATTTCAAAAACTGACCAATTATTTGAAATAAGACCCTTCGTTACGGACATGAATGCGGATGGTGTCGATGATTTAGGATTTATTTCAAATTCTTTTACGGGTGTGAGTATTCGCTACATTCCCAACAAAGGTGCGAAAAGCAAAGCCTTTGATTTGAAATATGCTGAGGCGGTTATTTTACCCAAAAATGATAACATCACCAACGGAGATTCTCCGCTGTTTTTTGATATGAATAAAGACGGTTTGAAAGACCTCCTGTTGGGCAAAGGAAGTGGCAGATTGGATTATTATAAAAATACGGGTACTGCAAAATCACCCGTCTATTCCCTTGAAAAAGAGGAACTTGGCGGAATTATCTCGGATTATACCGTCGGGAATATATCCTTGGCAACGGCAGATTTGAACGGAGACGGTAAATACGAATTAATCACTGGAAGTAGGAATGGATACGTAAAAGTTTATAAAAATTTTATAGAGCAAAATCAAGCAAAATTCATCGTTGACAGTACCAATATTTTTGATGAATTAAACACAAAAGCCAACTTGTCATTGGGCGGAAATCTAAGCATTGCCATTGCCGATTTAACCAACGATGGAGTTCCCGACGTAATGATGGGGACGAATACGGGCGGTTTGCGATGGTTGAAAAACACCTCAAAATTTATTATAACCGCCGTCGAGGAGGATATTAACCAAGTCGTTTTTCCAAATCCTACCAATCGGTTTGTGTATGTAAATAATCCGTATGTAGCCGATTATGAGGTGTTTGATAACATGGGACGAAAAATTTTATTACAAAAAAATCAACAAATTTCTCAGGATTTAGTGATAGATTTAGGTTCACAGGTCGATGGAGTTTATTTCATAAAAGTTGTGATTGATGGGGAGAGAAAAGGAGGATATAAGGTAGTTTTGAAAAAGTAAACCAAAATGAGTAACTGATGTTACGCAGACTGAGGTCCTTCGGGCTTGCTTAACATCAGTGAGTAAATTAAAATTAGGCTCTTAGAAGTTAAAAATTCAAAAGAAAACTTGAAACTAATTTTTCCACCAAACTCCAATTCGTTGCTAAAACTTCTATCGGCGGTTTCTCTTAAAGTCTGATTTTTTTGAGTGAGAAGACGGAATCGAACCGCCGACGTGTTGCTTTGCAGGCAACCCCCAATCCACTTAGGTTTTCTCACAGCCTGTTTCCCCACTTGGATTCGAACCAAGAACATCTACCTTAGAAGGGTAACGCTCTTCCAATTGAGCTATGGAGAAATTTCATTTGTGAGGCATCGGGTTGCATCCCCCGACACCCTGAGTCATTCAGACTTCAATACAAATCCTGTCTTGATTCTTTATTTTTCATTCTTTTTGGTTCGTTTTTCTTACCAAATCAAAACAGTTTTTGCACCACGCATATTTTCAGTACTATAGATTTCAGTCTGTAATTGTGGTACAGACTGAAGTCTGTGGTACTTTTGGGCAATAAAAAACCCGACTCATTCATGGACGAGTCGGGTTGATATTGAATACATTTCGCTTTACACGAATACATATTTTATCTCTTTGACTCTTGTATTCCTTTTATCTCTTGAACTCGAAAATAGTCTATCTGCCTGAAAATCAAGCCCTTTCTGTGCATCATATCTAAAATCCGAACATACTTTGTCCATACAATTTCCTCCAAACAGTGATGCTGTTTGCGGGTTTACGAATATGTGATTTGATGTTTGCTTTGAAAATAGCATGGCTTTAAATTTTGGGTCGAAGCAAAAACTTCGATTTACTGTATAAAAAAAACCCAACATTTCTTGATGTCGGGTTATTGTAAAATTCCTTGATTTGTTTGAATTCAATCAAAAATAGTACAATAACGCCTAATCCCAAAACATACATCACACGGCATTGTTCTCCGATATTTAGCTGATATATTTTGACTTAGATTTAACATTTTATTGGTTGTTTTTCTTTCCATAAAGTTGCAAATTTATTTTTCATACTTCCAAATATTTTCACAAATAAATTTTAAAATAAATCATAAATAATTGAATATTAGATAGTTGCATTTTTCAATAATTATTCAATTTTTCTAAAATATTACTTTTTACAAAGATTTATTGAAAAAAACTGTAACTTTATCAGTCATCAAGCCGTTAATAATCCAATGAAATATAATCATTAAACGCTTTAAAATATTTCAAAATTACCAATTTATTAGACTTAAAATAATACAATTTTATGATAGAATCTCTTTTTAAACTCGACTTTACTGAACCCAAAATATTTCTTGCCGTTTGTGTGGTTATGTTCGTTTTGATAACGTCTCGATATTTTGTTTTGGGTGGAATATTCCATTTTTATTTTTATGTTTGGAAACGAAAAGAATGGGAAAATCGGAAGTTGAATAAGAAGGCATATCCTAAAAATCAGTTCAAAAAAGAAGTTTTTTGGTCAATGCTCACAGCACTAATTTTTTCGATTGCAGGGGCAATTTCTGGACTACTTTGGCAACGTGGATTTACGGCTATCTACCTGAATATCAGCGACTATCCGCTTTGGTGGTTTCCTGTCAGCATCGTGATTGCGATGTTTATTCACGAGACGTATTACTACTGGTTACACCGTTTGATGCACCACCCAAAGATTTATAAACAGGTTCACCAAGTTCACCATGATAGCAAAATTACCTCCGCTTGGACAGCTTTTTCATTCCACCCAATCGAGGGTTTTTTAGAGGCTCTCATCATGCCCGCCATCGTGATATTCGTACCAATGCACTTGTACGCCATCATTTTTCATTTGTCGGTTATGACCATCTCAGCGGCTATTAATCACCTTGATATTGAGGTATATCCACGAAATTTGTTTGGAAATCTTTTGGGTAAACACGTCATCGGAGCAACGCATCACAGCCATCATCATAAATTATATCGTTACAATTTTGGGCTATATTTTACTTTTTGGGATAAGTGGGGGAAAACTGAGAGTCCAAATTTTGAGAAGGATTTTGGAAGTAGGAGTATGTGAAAAATTTAATAATGATTTCTCAAAAAGTATAAAATATTCTAATAACCATGCGTAGAATGAAATTAATATTTCCAATAATAATACTATTTATTTTTATTATTTTCATCTTCAAAATTCCCATTTTTGATTATTATGTTCTAAGACAAAATGAACGTAAAATTCTGAAAATCAAGAATATAAGTACCAATAATCATAAACAGTTCAAAGAATTTATCCAAGACGTTGAAGAGCAAACATCTTGGAAAGTTTATATAACAAGTACCTATCGAACTTTTGAAGAGCAGGCAAAATTAAAAAAGCAAGATCCTCGAAATGCAAGCCCGGGTAATTCAAAACATAATTTTGCCAAAGCCATTGATATTGTACTTTATCAGAATACTTTTTGGTGGCAAAAGAGAATTGAAAAAAAGAGTAAAAAAGAAATTTGGTTATCAACAAAAATAGTTACCATTGCCAAAAAGCATCATTTAGTGTGGGGAGGTAATTTTTCAAAATATTACGACCCTGTTCATTTTGAGATTGATTAATATTTACAAAAAATCCCCTTCAAAATGAGTTTGAAGGGGATTTTGTTTTGACCTAAAATTTATAATGCTAATTTTATCCTCTACCTCCATTCCTCCCTTTCTCCCAAAGTTCCTTCCTCCGTTCAGCGAAGGTCATTCACCTCAACCCCTGGATATTTACTTGAATCAAAAACAAAATATTTATCATCCACGGGAACATTTGGCGTAAACTTATTAACTTTAAAAGTCTGACGTTTTCCATTTTTATCTGTAATCACCCAACTTTTGACCGATTTATCTTTCTTATTCAGTTTGATTTTTACCTTGGCAATCTGTGTTCCTTTTTTCTCGGGAGACATTTCGATAACTTCATAAGATTCTGCCCCTTCTTTTACTTCTTGCACGAACACATAACGAAACCCTTTTTTATCAAAAGTATAAACCTTCGCAGGGTTCAAATCACTTTCGGAAGGTTCATAATCAGAAATATTTACTTCGTTGGTTTCTTTGATATAAGTCGAGACTTCTTTTCCGTTATTAAAAATCTCTTGCCCGCCCGTTTTCAAGCGATATTTCGTTCCTTTCACGGTGATATTTCCTTGTAAAGTTTGACTCGTACCATCCGTTCCATACGTAAAAGCTGCCCCAAAAGTTTTCATGGATTTGTACTTTTTCTGCATGGCATCAATAATTGCCCCAGCTTTTGAATCCTGAGAATATGCCCCAAATACGCCGATTGATAGGCAAAAAGTAAGAAAAAGGAATTTGATTTTCATTTTTTATTTAGTAATTATTTTGTACTTTTTTGATTAGACAAAGTTAATAAGAAAAGGTTTGAATAATCGTTAATAAAACATAAAATTCATCAAATGGTTCAAATTGGCATGAAAGATGAATATTAAGTTTCAGTAAATACATATCTTTGTAAATAGGTGTTAGGGGCTGGGTGTTAGGCGTTAGTATTGCAACAAAATACGTTACAATATTGAAATCTATCAAACCATATTTACCTAATATTTCAATAACGTTTCATTTGGTCAAAGTTTTATATTTGGTAAATAATTTCGGAATTATAAAGATTAAGTCGCAGAACCATTTTCATGTTCTAAACTACCCCTCACAAGGGTTTTGAACCCTTGTGAGGGGTCTTGCGACTTGAAGTCTATAATTCCGAACATTTTTTACTAAAACCTAAAACCCAACACCTAAAACCTAATAAAATGCAATTTTCATTCAAAAAACTCCTGCCACATTTAATTGCCGTACTCGTTTTTTTAATTTTAGCGGGTATTTATGCTTCGCCTGTTTTCAAGGGTCAGGAGCTTTCTCAACATGACATCAAAATGGCTCAGGCGGGTTCGCATGAATCCACTGAATTTACCAAACAGACTGGTGAAATTGCTTGGTGGACGAACTCAATGTTTGGCGGAATGCCCGCCTATATGATACACGGGGCATATCCAAACAGTATTGGGTCTAAAATCGGGGGTAATTTAATGGGTATTTTACCAACGCCAATCAACATGATTTTCTTGTTGATGTTGGGAATGTATATTTTATTAATTTCCCTGCGTGCCAATGTTTGGCAAGCCGTTTTGGGAGCAATTGCGTTTGCATTTTGTTCTTTGACCATGCTTTTGATGCCTGCGGGACATACCTCAAAGGTGATTGCCCTCGCTTATGCACCCATGTTGGTTGCAGGGGCGGTTTGGTGTTTTAGAGGAAAATATATCTTGGGAGCTGCCCTCACAGCCCTTTTTATGAGTCTCGAATTGTACGCCAACCACGTACAAATAACGTATTATACAGGACTGTTTTTAGTAGGATATTTTATAGTACAAGCCTTGGATCATCTAAAAACTGGACAAATCAGACCCTTGATATTTGCTGGTTTAGCTTTTGGTGGAGGGGCTTTGATTGGCTTAGGAAATCATACGATGCGTCTGTGGAATAATGCCGTATATGCCCAAGAAACCATCCGTGGAAAAACTGAATTAACGACCAACAAAGAGTCAAAAGGTGGTTTAGACCGTGATTATGCCTTCAATTGGAGTTACGGAATTGGCGAAACGGGAACGTTTTTGATTCCTAATTTTTATGGTGGAAAATCAGGCGGAAGTTTAGGCGGAACAAAATCAGAGACCTTGAAAATAATGGTTAATGCTGGTATTCCAGAAGAAAATGCCGTAGGTTTTGCAGACCAAGGTCCTTCGTATTGGGGGGAACAACCAGGCGTGGGCGGACCCAATTATGCAGGGGCAATCGTGATGTTTCTGTTTGTGTTGGGAGCATTTATCGTAAAAGGAAAAATTAAATGGTGGCTTGTGGCTTCGGCAATTCTTTTTACGATGCTTTCGTGGGGTAAAAATTTACCATCTTTAAATTATGCCGTTTTTGATTATTTTCCAGGGTATAACAAATTCAGAGGCGTAACGTCCATTTTATCAGTTTTGCAATTAGCCTTTGTTATTTTGGGAATCTTGGGAATTAAACAAATCGCAGACCAAAAATCTACTTTCAATGACCTCAAAAAGCCATTGATTTATTCTTTGGCACTCACGGCGGGACTTTCTCTAATATTTGCGTTACTTCCTTCTATATTTTTGAGTTTCAAAAGTAGTAATGATGCCGCCATGCAAATCACGGGTGATAAAGGCGTAGATGGACAAATCATTAGAGCCATCGCCTCAGACCGTGAGTCGCTGACACGTTCAGATGCTTTTCGTTCATTGATGTTTATTTTATTAGCGGCTGGGCTTGTGTGGGCTTGGATTTCTAATAAAATTAAAGATGTCGTTTTTTATCCAATCCTTATTTTGTTGGTAACGATTGATATGTACGGTGTGAGCAAAAGGTATTTTAACGATGATAATTTTGAATCAAAATCGGATGCCGAAGCCACTTTTGAGGCTAATGCCTTAGACACTCAAATTTTACAAGACAAATCTATTTATCGTGTGTATGATGGTGCGGGTGGGGGCGTAACGAGTGATGCAAGAGCTTCTTATTTTCATAAATCTTTGGGCGGTTATCACGGAGCAAAACTGCGTAGATACAGTGAAATCATCGAAACGCAATTCTCAAAAGGAAATATGGCGGTCTTTAATATGCTGAATACCAAGTACTTCACGCAACCAGCCCAGAAACAAGGCGGACAATCCACGGTTCAACAAAATCCAGATGCTTGTGGAAATGCGTGGTTTGTGAAGGAATTTAAGATGGTAAAAAACGCCGATGAAGAAATGAAATCTTTGGATAAATTCAACCCAAAACAAACCGCATTTATTGACCAACGTTTTGGAGACCAAGTAAATAATTTGAAAATCACTTTTGACAGTATCGCAAATACTATCAAATTAACCGATTATAAACTCAACTTGATGACGTATGAAAGTAACGCCAAAATGGAGCAATTAGCCATTTTTTCAGAAGTTTATTACCGTGGAAATATTGACTGGAAGGCTTACGTGGACGGTGTTTATAAACCTCATTTACGGGCAAATTACATCCTCAGAGGCATGGTAGTACCCGCAGGAAAGCACAAAATTGAGTTCAAATTTGAGCCTGAGACCGTTGCAAAAGGAGGAAAAGTAGATTTGGTGGCTTCTTTTTTGATGATTGGGCTTTTGGGGTTAGCGGTGTTTTTTGAGGTGAAGAAGAAGTAAAATTATATCAGGTTTAAAATTCATAAGTACCTGTACATATTTAGTTTAAACCTTATAGGATTTGACAAATGTCTGATAATGAAGGAGTTATATCTTTAAATCCTATAGGGTTTCGTTCAAACTAATTTGGTACAGGTACTTACTTGTCATTTACGGAAGCCTTCGGTAAGACCGAAGGCTTCCGTTTGAAACTATATTTTCAATTTTAACGTCATTTCGGTACTTCCTTCCAACCACTACTTTCAACTTTTCGCCATTCGCCGTTTTTTAATTCTTTCCAACCGTTTTTCTTTAAATCTTCAAAATCACTACTCTTAATTTCCTTCCATTTTGTGGATTTATCAAAAATACCATCGTCTGGAAAAACCAAATTACTTTCATTCGCTTTTTGCCATTTAATTTTGGCGGATTTAATATCCCCTTTTGAAAACGCTTCGTAACTTTCTCTTTCGAGTTGATGGGTTGCCAAGACTTTTTGGGCTTTCTTGATTTTGGTTTTGATGGTTGGGTCTCTTTCAATTTCGGTGGCGGCATCAACGGTTGCACGTTTAATAGATGCCTTTACCGTGTCAGAATGGGTAGTTTCTTTCAAACCTTCTTCAATCGAAATAAAAAAAACAGGGTCTAACGACTTCATTATCTGAATCGTTGCGATCTGTACATCCGTCTTTTTACCAACATAATTATCCAGAAATAATTTGGTAATTTCGAGTTTTCTACGCTCTTTTTCTAAGGCAACATTATTTAGCTGGGCGGTGTGTTGCTCAAAAAAACCGACTAATAATTGAACCACTGGAATGCCTACTGAGGCAATCAGAGCTGCAAGTCCGATTTGAGACCCTGATTTTTTAATTTCTTCTGGCATGGGATAGTGAGATTTTGATTAAGATTTGATGTAATGTAAGCAAAAAAAGACCCTCAGAGTTAATTTTTGAAATTTTATCCAAAATAAATTATTAACCGTTTCATTTTTAATCAATCTTGGTCTTTTTTTTATATTTTTACAAAAAACATAAAAATCCCTACAAAATCTATCCAGATGAAAAAAAACCTCTTTCTTCTATCTTTTACCTTTTTTCTTAGTCAATACGGCTATTCCCAAAATTCAAGAACTCCCATTGACATTTCAAATGAATTTTACACAATCAAAATATCAGAGGGAATTAGTCCATTGAAAGGTTCTCGAGTTTCAGTAGAAAAAAAAGAAAATAACAGCTTTAATATTGAAAACGCAAGTCTCAAAACTATTTTAGAAAGAGTTTTTCCAAATAGTACTTTGAAGTTTGTGGACAATAAATTTGCCGAAGAGCTATTAAATGTAACCTTGACATTTCGAGGAATAAGTTTCGAGGAATTTCAACCCCTTTTTATTCAACAAATCTCCAAATATTTTCCTATAAAAATTGTTGATTTAAAAGGAATTTTAGAAAAATGGACTTTTCAAAAACAAGACTCAGTTCTACTTTCAAAGAAGTTTTCTGTAGTTAAGTTCATGGATGTTCCTAGTAATAAAATTAACTCAATGGTAACATACAGTTCAGATGGAGATTTCAAGGCTCAGAAAGTTAGTTTAGATGGTTTCGCCAAAAACTTGTCTCAACAGATTAAAATACCAATCGAAAATAAAATTGAGTCCAAAGGTGTCTATGATTTTGAACTAAAAATTTCTAATCCAATTGATTATGAAGATATAAAAAAACAATTAGAAGGATTTGGTTTTCAGATAGTTACAGAAAAATACAACAATAAAGTTCTTGAAATTTCGACAAAATAATGAGAATATACAACATCCCCAAACTTGAAAGAATCATCAAGCATTACAAACTCAAAAGTCGCAAGCCGATTGATACTCATATTCTTTTTTGTAAGATTCAAAAGACTTTAAATGAAGCGATTGAAGTAGCGGCTAAATCAATTGACGAGAATAACAAAGTTCATTTTCGTCAAAGAAGAGTGGAAAAGACTGAACTTAACCGTTTGGCAGAAGGATTAAGTTTACGAGAAGAAGATATAAAATCAGCAAAAGATTTTGACGAGATTTATGCAATTATTGATGCTACGAAAAATCAATATATTACAGAGATTACGGTTTATGACGTTGCCCAACGAATAGGAGCATACATGAATATTTTTCCAGAAAAAATTTACTTACAAAGTGGCACACGCACGGGAGCTGAGAATTTATTAGGAAATTTAGGAGATAAAAAATATTTATTGCGAGAAGAATTACCAAGTCCTTTTCAACGCCCTGATTTTACCTTAGAAGATATTGAGGACATTCTTTTTCAGTATAAAGACGAATTCGAGTATTGTGTGAAGTAAAACAGAAAACCCGTCAATAAAATTGACGGGTTTTGCTTAATACCTAACCACTATTTAATTTTTTTATTTGACTTTCATCAAACATATTTCAAATATATACTATTTCTGAGTAAATATCAAGTTAGTTATAATTTTATAACAATTTCTTAACATCGGATAAGTCTAACCCCCAAGCATCTGACACGCCTTTATAGACGATTTTGCCTTTCACAATATTGAGTCCTTTTGCTAATTCTTCGTTGTCTCCACAGGCTTTCTCCCATCCTTTATTCGCTAATTGAATTGCGTAAGGTAATGTGGCGTTAGTCAATGCCAAAGTGGAAGTATAAGGCACCGCCCCTGGCATATTTGCAACGCAATAATGCACAACCTCATCAATGACAAAAGTTGGATTTTCGTGTGTCGTAGGGCTACAAGTTTCGATACAACCACCTTGATCAACGGCAACATCCACCACCACAGTTCCAGGACGCATTTCTTTCAACATTGCTCTCGTAATCAAATGTGGAGCTTTTGCACCAGGAATCAAAACAGCCCCTACAATCAAATCAGACACCTTTATTGCTTCACGGATGTTGTATTCATTGGACATTACGGTATCAACATTGGCTGGCATTACGTCTTCCAAATAACGTAATCGTGGTAAACTCACGTCCATAATCGTAACGTTTGCCCCCAAACCTGCTGCCATTTTTGCCGCTTGTGTTCCCACGATTCCTCCGCCCAAAATCAAGACATTGGCAGGTTTCACCCCCGCAACTCCACCCAACAAAATGCCTCTGCCACCCATTGGTTTTTCTAAGTATTTGGCACCTTCCTGAATCGCCATGCGTCCTGCCACTTCTGACATTGGGACTAAAAGTGGCAAACTTCTATCGGTTTTCTCAACGGTTTCATACGCCAAACAGACAGCTTTTCGCTCAATCATGGCGTGCGTTAGTTCTTCGGAAGAAGCAAAATGAAAATAGGTAAAGAGGAGTTGATTTTCTTTAATCAACTGATATTCAGAAGCTATTGGCTCTTTAACTTTGCAAATCATGTCCGCAATGGCATACGTTTCTTCAATAGTTTCTAAAATTGTTGCTCCCGCTTTCACATATTCTTCATCCGAAAACCCACTGCCCGAACCCGCCTGTGTTTGAATATAAACAGTATGTCCGTTTTTCTTAAATTCTGCTACACCTGCGGGCGTAACAGCCACACGGTTTTCATTATTTTTAATCTCTTTTGGAACGCCAATTATCATGATTTCTCTATTTACGAATTTTGAGGGTTTGAGAATTTCTCAAACCCCAAAATTCTATTTATCAATGAAGTGATACACAAAATTAGAAAAACAGGAAATACTTTTGTCGAAATCAAAATAATAAGAAATAAATAAATTATTTTAGTATATTTGAAGAAAATAATTCTGAAATACTCGCTTAAAACAATTCCAAAAAGTAAAAATTTCTTATGAACCTCGATGCTACTGATATTCGGATATTACAATTACTTCAAGAAAATGCACAATTGACTTTGAAGGATATATCCAAACAAATCAATCTCTCAATGACTCCCACGCATGACCGAATCAAGCGTTTGGAAAACGAAGGCGTGATAGATAAATACGTTACGATTTTGAATAAAAAAATGTTGGGAAATCCGATGACGGTGTATTGTAATATAACCTTGGATAAACAACAAAAAAATCACTTTGAGGAATTTGAATTAGCTATCAGAGATTTCCCAGAAGTGATTGAATGCAGTGTAATTTCGGGTAGTTTTGATTATTTGTTGAAGGTAATTGTCAAAAATATGGAGGCTTACAACGAATTTTATCAAAAGAAACTCTCTGATTTACAGAGTGTTGCACATATTAGTAGTTCTTTTGTGATGTCGGAAGTGAAAAGTACAACGGTGTTGCCCCTGTAAACTACTGTAGCTCGAAATGGTATTTCGAGAATCTCTGTCCGATTATTCTACGCTTCTCGAAATGCCATTTCGAGCTACAGTAAAATGTTCAAAAAGTCTCCCCATGTGTTGCCTTAATTATAGTCCTCAAAAGCGGTTTAATCGTTTTCATCGTACTCAAAGCTATTTCTGAAACTACTTCATTTCCAAATAATCTTTGCACATTTCTACCAATCCAAAGGCGTTCTTGGAAATGTTCAGTCCAAGCATTTTGATAGGTTATTTCTACTAAATGTCTATCATTAAATTTATGTAAGATGCTCTCTGACAGCAACTTAGCTCCGTGAATTGCCATTGCCATTCCGTTTCCACAGAGGGGAGTAATCAGTCCTGCCGAGTCGCCCGCCATCAGGATATGGTTTTCGATGGTGCTTTTTGGGGAAAATGAAATCTCGTTGATAACTTCGGGTTTATCGTAAAGAAATTCTGATTCTAAAAATATCTTCTGTAAATGAGGGTTTTTCCAGAGAATATTTTTTTCCATTTCTGCGATTGTACCGTGCTTTCTGAGGTTCTCTCGGGTTGTGAGATAACAGAGACAATACTTATCGTCTTCGATGGCAGAGATACCACAATAACCATCTTTGAAATTATGAAGGGCAATTAAATCTTTCGGAAAATCAGTTTTTATATGGTATTTTA
This sequence comes from Cytophagales bacterium, assembly GCA_043760595.1. GTDB lineage: Bacteria > Bacteroidota > Bacteroidia > Cytophagales > Spirosomataceae > Arcicella. Next base: position 4,564 of record JAYUOX010000437.1, on the reverse strand, counting down.
CACCAATGTAGTGACTTCTTTTTGTGAAAAAATCACGTTGTAAAGTAGCATCTAATTTTGTTCTTTTTCCATAAGTGCCAATGACAAAACGTGCTTCAAAAGACTCAAAAGTGGTTTTTATAGTAAACTTATCATTTTGAAAATCAACACTTTCTACGGTGTTTTCTAATAAAAATTCGACTCCATTATACTGAGCCAGATGATATAATTCTTCATCAATTTTATAACGACTAATTCCGAATCCACCCAAATCTAAGTCCGTTTCCAAGATTCTTCCAGATGGAGAAGTAAATTGAAATTTGGATATTTCTTTTACGCCCAATTTTATAAAATCAAGTCCAATTGATTCTAAAAACGGGCGAGTCTCATTAGAAATATATTCTCCGCATACTCGATGAAACGGATATTTTTTCTTTTCGATTACTAAAACTTTTTTCTCAGATTTGGATAATAAAATACTCGAGACCAAACCAGCTAATCCTCCACCTATAATGACAATATCATACATAATTCATATTTTTACTAAAAATAATCAAATTTTAAACCCAAACCACATTGGAATCACAAACTAACCTCCGAAAGTCATGGTATATTGTCGGAATTCTGACATTAGCTTATGTTTCATCTTTTATTGACCGACAAATTCTTTCTCTTTTGGTAGAACCTATCAAACGAGATTTACAGATTTCAGATACGCAAATTAGTCTTTTAATGGGACTTTCTTTCGGTATTTTTTATACACTTTTGGGTATTCCCATTGCTCGTTTAGCTGATTTACAAAGTCGCAAACATATTGTGGCTTGGGGTATTGGTTTGTGGTCAATTATGACGGCGATTTGTGGTTTGGCGGGCAATTTTATGCAACTTTTCTTTGCTCGTATGGGCGTTGGCGTAGGTGAGGCAGCCCTTTCGCCCGCTGCCTATTCGATGATTGCAGATATATTTCCCAAAAATAAACTGGCGATGGCGAATAGTGTTTATAATATGGGTATTTTTATTGGTTCGGGTTTGGCTTTTTTGATTGGTGGGTTGGTCGTAAATCTTGTTAAAGTACAGGAAATCTGGCACTTACCGATTGTGGGAGAAATTTATCCTTGGCAAATGGTGTTCTTCTTCGTGGGCTTACCAGGGCTTTTGATTGTTTTTTTGATTTCAAGAATCAAAGAGCCTATCCGTCAAGGAGTTGAAGGAGATAAAGCAACTTTATTACAGACGTGGACATTTATTTTGAAAAATGCTAAAACCTATGTCAATATCAATCTCGGTTTGGGTTTTGTTACGCTCGTCAATTATGCCAATGCGGCTTGGATTCCGTCATTTTTTGTTAGGACTTATGGTTGGACAGCTTCAAAAGCGGGGGCAATTTTTGGTATTTCAGTAGTAGTTCTCAGTACTTTGGGGCTATGGTTTGGAGGAAAATTAGCGGACAATTTATCCCAAAAAGGCTATAAAGATGGTCGAGTAAGGGCTTGTGTTTATCTGATTGGGGCTTTTTTTGCTACTTGCTGGATATTTCCGTTGATGCCAACGGGAGAATGGGCGGCTTTTTCACTCATTCCAGTAGCGTTCTTTTCTTCTTCTCCTTTTGGAGCAGGGACGGCGGCTATTGCAGAGGTTACGCCCAACCGTATGCGGGCGATGGCATCAGCACTTTATTTGTTCATTGTCAATATCTTAGGCTTAGTTTTTGGTCCTTTATCAGTAGCTTTATTGACGGATAAATACTTTCATGACCCTTCTATGATTCGTTATTCAATTCTAATTGTTATGGTTGCAGGAACGTTCTTGGGGCTAATTTTCATGTATTTATCTTTGAAACCTTACCGCAAAATGCTTGAATCTGAGTAATTTTGAAATAAAAATATGAATCCAACAATATTATACCACATCGTCCAGCCTAACTGGTGGGAAACTTTCGCAAATAAAGATTTTTACGAATCTGAAACACTTTCGGAGGAAAAATTCATTCATTTATCCACGTTTGAACAAGTTGATGGCACTTTGACCAATTTTTACAAAGACTCAAAAAGACTTTTTTTGTTACATATCAGCGTTGATAAATTAACGTCTGAGTTGATTTTTGAGGATTTATACAATCACGGTTCGATGTACCCACATTTGTACGGACGATTGAACAAAGATGCAGTTGTGGAGGTTCAAGAATTGTTGGCAGATGCCGATGGAGTTATGAAATTTTAATATAGATACATGAACGATTCTGGAGAATCGTTGTACACAAAAAGATGCTTTACCCACAAAATATAGAAATAAAATTAGGATTTGACCGTATCAGAGAACGACTTAACGAATTGTGTGTCAGCACATTAGGACGGAATTTTGTAGAGAAAGTGCGGTTTTCGGATAATTATGATTTAATCCAAAAAATGATTCGTCAGGTGGACGAAATGAAGAATATTCTGCAATTTGAACCAACAGCTTTTCCTTCTCAAAATTACCTTGATGTCAATTATCAACTCTCAAAGGCTGCAATCGAAGGGGCTTTTTTGACGGAAGAAGAATTTTTTAATGTCAAACTTTCCCTCAGAACGATTCAAGAATGTTTGCGTTTTTTTGATAAAAAAGAACCAGAAGAATTTCCTCAATTGAGGGAGTTAGTTAAAATAGCAATAGCCCCCCCCGCTTCCGAAGGGGGAGCTTTCTCGTCTGATTTTAACTCCCCCTTCGGGGGTTGGGGGGCTTTTTTACTTGCTCTTGACAAAATTATTGATGACAGAGGTAAGTTAAAAGATAATGCCAGTTCAGAATTACAGGCGATTCGTAAGAGAATACAGGTACAAGAAAATGATTTGCGGAAAACCTTAGACCGAATCCTAAAAAGTGTTCGTTCAAATGGTTGGATTTCTGATGATTTTTCCATGACTATTCGTGGAGGAAGAATGGTTATTCCTATCGCCGCCGAGCATAAACGCAAGATAAAAGGCTTTGTTCATGACGAGTCAGATTCTGGAAAAACGGTATTCTTGGAACCCACCGAAGCCTTGGATGCCAACAACGAAATTCGAGAACTGGAGTCCGCCGAGAAGCGGGAAATTATCAGAATTTTGATGGACTTGACCACCCAAATGCGTCCACACGTACCTGTTTTGCGGAAGGCTTACACCTTTTTGGGTATCATAGATTTTATCAGAGCAAAGGCTCGTTTGGCGATTGAAGTCAATGGGATTGCTCCGTTAAGCCTTAATAGTCAAGTAGTTGATTGGAAAAATGCCGTTCACCCTTTGCTTTATCTTTCTTTCAAAAAACAAGGAAAAACCGTTAAACCGCTCACTGTTACCCTCAATTCAGAAAATAGAATCCTGCTGGTTTCTGGACCCAATGCTGGAGGGAAATCCATATCATTAAAGACCCTCGGCTTGCTCCAATATATGTACCAATGCGGGTTGTTAGTTCCGATGGCGGAGCATTCAACGATTGGTATGTTCAAAAATATTTTTATTGATATTGGTGATGAGCAAAGCCTCGAAAATGACCTCAGTACGTATTCGTCTCACTTAACGAATATGAAATATTTTCTGCTTAATTCTGATAGAAAAACGCTCTTTTTGATTGATGAATTTGGAACGGGAACTGAGCCAAGTTTGGGCGGAGCAATTGCCGAAAGTATCTTGGAAGACCTCAATAAATCAGGGGCTTATGGGGCTATTAATACGCACTACACCAATTTGAAAGCCTTTGCCGATAAAACAGAAGGTTTGGTAAATGGAGCAATGAGATATGATGCCGAACACCTTGAACCGCTCTATGAATTAGAGATTGGAAAACCTGGAAGTTCGTTTGCCATTGAGATTGCCTACAAGATTGGTTTGCCCAAAGCAATCATTGATAAATCAAAACAACGTATTGGTAATCAGCAAGTTAATTTTGAAAAACTACTCAAAGAATTAGAAATTGAAAAGAAGGTTTTTACCGAGAAAAATATAGAAAACGCTACCAAACAACGTAAACTTGATCAATTATTAGAACAATATTCTTCGCTAAAAACGTATTTGGATAATGAGAAAAAAACGATTCTGAATACTGCAAAATTGCAAGCGAAGGAATTAGTTAAAAATGCCAATCAGAAAATTGAGGCAACCATTAAGGATATTCGAGAGCAAGGAGCGGATAAATTAGCAACCAAAGAAATCAGGCAAGAATTGCAAGATTTTCAAGAAGGATTAAATGTTGAAAAACTGGTTCGGGTGGACACCAACCACGGTAAAAAAGAAGAAAATGAAGAAAAAGACGTTATAGAGGTAATTCAAGGCGAAATAACGGTTGGTTCATTGGTCAGAATCAAAGGACAAGAGGCGTTGGGAGAAGTTTTGGGTATGAGAGGAAAAGATGTTGAAGTTGCTATTGGAGATTTGAAAACGACGGTAAAAATGAGTCGTTTAGAAAAGATTTTTCGCAAAGAGTTCAAACAAAAATCCAGTCCTAAAACAAAAATCGTAGGTATGGATATGAACGATAAAATGATGAATTTTTCGTTTAACCTTGACATCAGAGGCAAACGTGGTGATGAAGCCCTCCAAGAAGTAGATAGATTTATGAACGATGCCAT
>JAYUOX010000436.1:0-7367 GCA_043760595.1 Cytophagales bacterium | reverse complement strand
CCCCTATCGCTATTCTTTCTATCCGCATGGTTTTAATCTCTTTTCTTTCAGAATAACGAGTTTGAATAAAAGAAATTTCATTGATACCTATTTCAACGCACTTTTCAACCATCCATTCAATTCTGTCCAAATTTTTGGTTGGGGCAATGATTAAATGAATGTAATAATCTCGAAGCCCATAATTTTGCGTTTCTTCAATGATTTTTACTTCACATTTTTTATCGTTTGGCGATTTGATTTGACATTTATAAAAACCGCCTTTTCCATCTACAACATAAAGCAAATCTCCTGCCGAAAGCCTCAAAACTTTCACCGCATGACGAGATTCTTCTTCGTTAAGACGTAAGGTTACTTTTATATTTGGTTCGTAAAAAATGTTCATTAACTGTAACCCGATGCTGGGCGGCACTCCGCTTTCGCATCGAATAAAATATTTTTAATTTATGACCGATGCAGAAGCAGAGTGCCGCCCAGCATCGAGTTACACTTCATAACGAACTTTACTATTCTTCAAGCACTTCATCGCCTGCGTAATTCCTGAGATTGTCAAGGGAAACATACGATTTTCAGTCCAATCTCTGATAATTTTTATGCTCTGCGTATATTGCCAATAGCCTGAAGTTGTGGGGTTTAGCCAAACCAAATTAGGAAAATGTCCACTCATTTTTTGTAGCCATGTCAAACCCGATTCCTCGTTGTAATGTTCAACACTTCCTCGGGCGGAGGTCAGTTCGTAAGTTGCCATTGAGGCATCACCTACGATGATTATTTTCCAGTCGTTATTATATTTATGCAAAACCTCCCAAGTTGAAATCCTGTCTCCTCTCCTTTCATTATCTTTCCAAAGTGTTTCGTAGATACAATTATGAAAGTACAAATGTTCAATATTTTTGAACTGATATTTTGCTGCTGAAAACAACTCCGAACATAGTTCTATGTGTTCATCCATCGAACCGCCAACGTCCAGAAGCAACAAAACCTTCACTTTATTTTTTTTAGACGCTTGCATTTTTATATCCAAAAGTCCTGCATTTCGTGAGGTTTCTTGAATAGTTCCATCTAAATCCAATTCGTCTTCCACGCCCTCACGAGTAAGAATCCGTAGGCGACGTAATGCCATTTTGATATTTCGGGTGTTTAGTTCGAGGTCATCATCATAATTTTGAAACTCTCGGTCTTCCCATACTTTCACGGCACTTTTGTTTCCTCCCGATTTATTCTTGTCAATTTTTATGCCTTCTGGATTATAACCATTATTCCCAAAAGGAGACGTTCCGCCCGTTCCAATCCATTTATTTCCTCCCTGATGTCGTTCTTTTTGTTCTTCAAATAATTCCTTTAAACGGTCTAATAATTTCTCTAAACCGCCCATTGCCTCAATTTTGGCTTTTTCTTCTTCCGTAAATTCTTTATCCAATTTATTTTTGAGCCAATCCTCTGGAATTAGAGCAAATAGCTCCGCCCCAATTGTAGAAACATCCTTAAAATACTGCCCAAATAAAACATCAAAACGGTCTAAAAATATTTCATTTTTGACAAAAACAGTTTTGCTCAAATAATAAAAATCGGTGGTATCAAACTCCACAACGTCTTTATCCAACGCTTCTAAAAGTGTTAGATATTCCGTGATGGTGACGGGGAGTTTATTGTTTTTGAGATAAAGGAAGAAGTCGAGGAACATCAATTATAATTTTCTTGCAAGATAAAAGATTTAATTGGAAAATTACAACGTAATCATCATCCTGTGAGTGAAATAAATAAAGACTACCTATAATTATCAGGGTATTTAAAATACTATTCTCCATTCAAATCAGTTGTAAGTAATTCACTCATGTAATCAAAAAAAGGTCGCATGGTTGAAAATGTTGCCATTATTGCTTGCTGAAAATTATCCGAACAAACTTCATTATCCGTAAATTTCCGCAGGACTACAAATTGCTTTTTCCTAATCAATTCAATAGCTGGGTGGGTTTTATCAAATCCTTTGGGAGCGGTTTTTACGCCTTCTTCGCCTTTTAATTCTCCAAAATATTCAATGAAGGTCTTGTCAGATGTTATTTTGTCTATTTGTGTTCTATCCGCTTCAAATTCCTTGCGAATCCGAAACAAATCTTGACTTTCGGGTGCCCAAAATCCCCCACCTACAAAACAGTTATCTTGCTCAATATGAATATAATATCCTCCTCTCAAAGCGGGTTTCATTCGAGAATAACCCGCACCTAAATTAATTTTGTAAGGCGATTTGTCCTTAGAAAAACGGACATCTTTGTAAATCCTAAGAATATGGATCTTGTCGAGACTGTCCTGTTTTTGGAGTTCCGAAAAAATTTGATTAAAAAAAATTTGTTTTCTCTCACAATCTCATCGTATTCAGGTTTATTAAGCATAAACCATTCACGATTATTATTTTCTTTTAGTTTTTCGAGAAATTGTAGGCTATTTTTCATTTTGACTCCTTTGACAATTTGGCTATTTTGTGATAATTAGGACACAAATTTACAAAATATTCAAAGTATTTATTTGATTTAGGAACGGGAAATTAATAGAGTTTTATAAATGAAATTGGGAAAGAAAATCTCTCAATAAACATCAATCCCTACGAAATGAGAACATTTTATGGTGATTTTTATGATTAGAAAATTACAAAAAAAAATCTACATAAAAATAAATTTGTCCGTAGATTTGTTCGTGTCTATAATTATGACAGATATAAACTTTCACCTAAAGAGTGATTAGTAAATAGTGATTGGTGATTAGGACTTCAAAGTACTGGTTATCAATCATTTAAACAAAAAATATTGTTTAAATTGTATTGATTACTTACGTAATGAAAGAAATAAAAGCCATCGTGAAGGCTTATCACAAAATAGATTTTTCTAAAAACAAAGCTGCATTAGCTACCGTCATTCGTGTGGAAGGCTCTTCGTACAGACGTGAAGGAGCAAGAATGTTAATCATCGATTCTGGCGAGTGGGTTGGGGGAATTAGTGGGGGATGTTTGGAAGGAGACGCCCTCAAAAAAGCCAAATTTGCCATTGCTCAAAACAGGGCATCAATTGTTACTTATGATACGAGTGAAGACGACCCTTTTCAGATAGGTATAGGCTTGGGTTGTAATGGAATTATTGATATTTTAATCACGCCGATTGATTCTCAAAACCCTGATAACCAGATACTTATATTGGAAGAATGCGTTAAAAATCGTCAAGTAGATGTTTTATTCTCAATTACAAAAATTAAAGGAGAAATTGGACATTTGAAACTCGGACAATCTTTGAGACATGGTGATTTACTGCCAATTGACATTCAGGATGAAGTTCAAAATGATTTTAGAAATTGCTTGATAAATAAAAAATCTATTTTGAAAAATTATAAATCAAAATTAGGTGAAATTCAACTATTTGTCGAAATCCTCCCGCCTCCAATTCACTTGATAATATATGGTGGTAATTATGATATTTATTCAATGGTCAGAATCGCAAAAGAAGTAGGCTGGAAAGTTTCGGTAGTTTGCAACCCTCTAAAAATCAACAAGATACTGCATGAATTAGCCGATGAGGTTGTAGAAAAAGAGAAGGGTTCTGATGTAGAAATAGACGAATATACGGTTGCCCTTTTGATGGCTCACGACTATGAAACTGACTTTCAAAATATGCAAAAACTACTAAACACAGGCATTTCGTTTATTGGTATGTTAGGACCTAAAAAAAGAACGGATAAAATGTTTTTGAAATTAAAAGCAGAAGGCAAACCTGTTTCGGAAGAGGATTTACAGAGAATTGCCACCCCCGTAGGCTTAGATATTGGAGCAGCCAATCCAGAAGAAATTGCGGTTTCTATCATCGCAGAAATCAAAACGTTTTTTACTGGAAGAACAGGTCAAAGATTAAAGTTTCGAGAAGGGGCAATTTATGGTGAATGATGTTTTAATCATTCACGGAAGCCTTCGGTGTACCTCAAGGCTTCCGTAAATGATTAAAACTTCACAAACTTCCGCTGATAATATTTTTGGTCAATTTTTACATTAATCAAATAAGTACCAACAGCCCAGTTTTGTGTATTTATTTCCAAGTCATTATTACCAAAAATGCCATAAGTATCTGAGAAATAGACCCTTCTGCCCAAAACATCGAAAATCTCAATTAAAACTGGTTTGAAATCCAAGAGGTCAAAACCTAATGAAATCCGTTCTTGGGCAGGATTTGGATAAATATTTAACTCATCACATTCCCTACAAATTTCAATGGGTTTTGTTTGTATCTTATTTCCTTCATTTAGGCACTCAAAATTTATTTTTGCATTAGAAATCAAAAAACTGCTATTGACAATTTTGATTTTTACACTATGTTTTCCGTTTGAAAGAGTATTATATTTAAAAGAAAATCCATGCTTTGCATTACCAAAATATCTTTGAGAATTTGGGTTTAAGCTATCGGCAACGGAATTTTTTAATATTTTACCATCTAATTGTACTTCATATTTTACCGATTCTGCGATATTGCTTTTGTTTACTATCCAACCGAAACCTCCTTGACAATCTACCTTCTGAAAAAGCCCCTCAAATTCTGAATTAATCGTTGAATTTTCACACACTGGCGGTGTATCTTTGATAAAATCCTCCTCTAAAATTAACTCTGTTGGAAGTCCCCCATTTTTTGCCACAATATCTTGCCAAATGGGAATAATTTTGCACCGACCAGAACCTAATGGGCAACCTCCTTCAAAAAGAAAATCTGATAATTTATACGTAATTTTTCCTTTGGGAATGATAGAAATGGGTGTTTTATTGAGCAACCATTTATTTTTTACAATCTCAATAAATTTTGTCGAATTTTCTAATGATTCTAACATCGTTTTTCCCTTGACATTCAAAAAAAATGACATCATTTTTGCTCCATACGAAAAACACTGGTCTATTTGTTGAAAAGACTCCGAAGCATAAACGGCTGATTCTGATTGATTTGGAACTAAATTTTGAACCTCTGCTTCATTCATCACCCACTTATTGGGCATATTGGAACGTACTAAATCCATCGAAAACCGATGATTATAATTGGGAGCATTATTGATTTTAATTCCGTCAGTTCCCTCTCCTAAATCTTGAAAAGCCATCGTACCTCTTCGTACAGATAAATCATCAAATACAGAACCATAATCATTAATAACCTTGAAAGGACGATTTACCTTTACGGCTTTTACGGTCTGCAAAAACTCACCATTAAACCGTTTGAGCATGAAATGTCTAAAATTATACCAATCTCTACCATCCTGATTTTCAAAGGAATACTGAAAAGAAAAGCTGTATTTTGGTTCTATTTGATTAAAACTTTTTAAGTAATCAAACTTCTCTCCCCATGCTTTTTTCAAGATATTCAAATCGTTGCAATATCGTTTTCTCAACCACACTCGATAGGCTTCTTTCATGGGCGGAGAATAATCAAAAAGCCCTTCTCCGTCCGAATTTCCATAGGGATAGCCCAATTCTTGTTCACCCGTTGTGGCTAAACTCACGTAAAGGATGTCTCCATTGTCTTGGTATTTTTTGTAACGTTCCAAAACCTCCGCTGTAAAATTCTTCATTCTGTTAAGCGTCGAGGTACTGGCAAATGAAGTCATACTTCTTTTACCTGGTCCAGACTGTGCGTAGTCGTAACGCCCTTCACCATTTGTCATTATTTCATTGGCATCAAAATTTGAACACCACTGATTTTTGGGATCGCTACCACACCAACCATTTACCCATATTCTTAACCCAATTTTCATTCCTAAATCAGAGGCTTTTTTTACCTGATTATCAACCTGAATCCAAGGGTTTACCGTATTCGCTCGATACACTTTTACATAGTCCCAAAGCACGGCAATATTAACGGCATTAAAACCCAACTGATGGGCTTTTTCAATTTCTTTCAGCCCTAAATTATCATCTTTTTCATCAATATTTACCAAAGCTAAAGCCAAATATCGCTGATTATCTTGGGCTTTAAGTGGCTGATAACTAAATAGATAGAAAAGAATGAATGTAACATAAAAGGAAGTATTCAATACGCCCCTACGTAAAAAAATAACTATATATTTTGTTCCTTTGTCCATCATAAAATTTAATAACCTTTCGCCAAATCAACACTATTTAACAATTTTAATCCTCTCTCAAATCGCCCCAAATTCTCCAAAAAGAACTTCACTTTTCCAGAACTTTCTTCTATCCAACCACCCGAAGAATGTTGGGTTAAAAGTACGTTTTCCATTTCCCATAATGGACTTTCATTTGGAATCGGTTCAATCTCAGTCACATCCAAAACCGCCCCCATGATGCGTTTTGCCTGTAAAATCTCAATCAAAGCCTGTTCATCAACATTCGTTCCCCTGCCTACATTGACAAAAAGTGCGGTTGAGTTTAACATTTCTAAATATTCCTTACTTATTAATCCTTTTGTCTCCGTTGTTTCTGGTAATGTACTAATCAAAATATCCGTAAATGGCAGATAATCAGCAATTTGCTTTACCGTTTTAGAGTCCAAAAGCGTAGTCTCACATTCAAATCCAGAAAGTAATTGTTTGATTTTCTGAGCAATTGCCCCACTTCCTAAAATCAGAACTTTTTTCTTGGATAAAAGATATAAATTCTCTCGCAATGGTACACCAACCCATAGTTTCAAAGTTTGCAAACGAGCAAGTTCATCAATTTTACGATAAACCCCCAAGATTCCTGCCACCGTAGTTTCTGCCACTGATAAACCAAAATAGCCTTTCAGATTAGTAAACTGAAAATTAAAATCTTTCAAAGATAAATATTGGTCAAAACCAGTCGTATTTAGTTGAAGCCATTTTAATTGAGTAGTTTCTTTGAGCCAATCCAAAGGAGGATTACCGTAACAAATTTCAGAATCTAAAAACTGAGCTTTGTTAGTTTCTGATTTTCCCTCTTGCCCAATAATAACTTCATATTTTGGGCTTAAAGCATCTTTAAAAGCCTGATTTTCAGGGTCTTGAAATTTTGTTTGAATGTATATTTTCATTTGTATTTTTTATCTGAATCAAGATTTACAAGATTTTAGGATTAAACAGGACAAGGAAAATTTGTTCAAGATTATGAGAATCATCTTATGTAATACTACAATCTTAAAATCCTGATTCAGATATATTTCTGTCAGTTAAAACCCCTTCTCTCTGCAAGTATGGCAACAAAAAACCAGTTTTCTGTCAATCTGTCATAAAAAAACCTACTGGCATTAAGATTGTTGAAATTAAGGAAAATTAGATTAAAAACGTATTCAAATAATAAATTAATAAACAAAATGGGAAAAATTATCGGTATTGACTTAGGAACAACCAACTCTTGCGTAGCCGTAATGGAAGGAAATGAGCCA
>JAYUOX010000435.1:0-7371 GCA_043760595.1 Cytophagales bacterium | reverse complement strand
ATTCCAGAGTCTGGATAGACAAAATTGACGTTTTTGACTTCAATATCGCCTTCGATTTCTTTGCTAATATTTTGCTCAGAAATGATGTCAGTATTGATGTTCAAAAATTCATTAATTCGTTGTTGAGAAGCCGCCGCTCGTTGAATCTGCGAAGCCGTCCAACCCAACGCAATCATGGGCCACGTAAGCATATACACATACATAATGAACTCCGTAATACTACCAGGAGTCAACCGCCCAGCTATCACCTCCATACCTCCCACATAGACCACAATCACCGAACTCAAACCCGCTAAAACCGAAACCAAAGGCGAAAATAGCGAATCAACTTTCACTAAATCCAATGATTTTTGACGATAAACATTCGCTTGTTTCGTAAATGCAATCGTGGAAGGTTCTTCTTGTACAAACGATTTCAGAACTCTTATTCCTGAAAAAGCTTCTTGGGTAAAAGTGGAGATTTTGGACAAATTAGCTTGAATTTGCTCCGACTTTCGCATGATTATCGTATTGACAAAATAAATACTAAACGACAAAAATGGCACGGGTAAAAGTACCCACAAAGTCAGTTTTTGATTCACCGAAAGCATATACCCAATCACGAGAATAAACACCGTAATCAAATTCAGTCCGTACATGATGGCAGGACCTACGTACATACGAACTTTATTAACATCTTCCGAAATTCGAGCCATCAAATCTCCCGTATTATTTTTACGATAAAAACTCAAAGGGAGGGTTTGATAATGGTGATAAATCTCATTTTTCAAGTCAAATTCAATGTGTCGAGACATTACAATCAAGGTCTGGCGAACCAAGAACAGGAAAAAACCTTTCAAAAGAGCCAAGACTAAAATCATAATTCCGTACAACAAAATCGAAAACGCAAAGAACTCATACACAGAAGTTTGCAGTTTGAAACCGTCAAAAAGGAAGTATAAATCAATGGTTTCTTTGACCAAATCCAAGGCATGACGCACGATTTGGGCAGGCACAACACCAAAAAGATTGGAGACAAAAGTAAAAATCGTACCCAAGATTAAGTGCCACTTATATTTGAGGAAGTATTTGTTGAGATGTTTTAGGTATTTCATATAATATTGAACGTGTCAAATCTTTCTTATGTTCATTGGCACTAAAATATTACGCAGCCAAAACAAAAGAAGGCGATATTTTAACATCCAAACTATATTTTGATAATAATGCAGCTAATTGATTAGATAAATCTTCTTTCATCTTTCTGTATTGAAAAATGGCTAATTCACTTATTTCCTCTTGACTTTGGTGAAATTTAATGATGTTCTCAGTACGCTTAATTTGATTAAGCGTCTGGAATATTTCAATATCTAATTCGTTTTCAATTTCCATGATTTTCAAAATTAATTTGTATGAAACCTTTTTTAACACGGGGTTTTCGAGTTCCCTGAAATAGATTATACCAATATGAAGTGTCTGTTTGTGTAATGAAATATTTTTTATCTTCACTGGAAAATACCTTCACAAAATAACAATCTATATTTTGAAACATTTTAGACAAAAGTAATAGTTCCTTCTCATTTTTTTTGAACGCTTTTGTTTCAATAAAAGATACCACATCAATATCGTTGGGAGATATTTTTTTGTAACAAAATTCCCATCAATCCATTGGTGAAAAGTATCAATGCCAAGCCCCCTCAATTCTTCTGTAAATTTTAAAAAATCATTAAAAAGTATTTGGCGATGTTCATTTATAACAAAATATTTCTCAAATTCTTGTAAGGTAACTTCTTGAACATCATAAGGTGTTAGATAACCAACCTCATTAAATTGTATCATTTGTAATTAGGGTTATTTCTGTAATATTACCTTCTTTTTGATATAAAAATGAGTAAAGATGATTGTATAAATCAATCAGATATTCAGAATCTTCAATTTTGTCAATCATTTCGTGGATTGTCGATTTTACTTCTGTTACAACCATGATACTTGATATTTATTTATTGCAAATTAAGAAAAATCGGTCATTTTGGCAATTAATGTACCACGATTCTCCAGAATTGTAACTGTCGGAAAACGATTCTGGAGAATCGTGGTACACAGAAAAAGCCTTCAAAAGTTAGTGAAAACTTTTGAAGGCTTTTTTCCTAAACCCCTCAATCCCCAAACCCCATAATCCCCTAAACTATCATTTCGGCACTTTCGCTTTTGCCTCTTCAACCTTTTTTGTCTGAACGTTTACATTCTCACCCATCGTGATTTGGTCTTTTTTGTTTTGTTCAACGTCAGTCAAAAGTTTTTCTAACTCCACTTTATTTTCTTCGATTTTCTTCAACAATTTTTCTTTGTCTTTTTTATTATCTTCGATAGCACGGACTAATTTATCACCCGTTTTGATGGTCTTTTTTTGTTTATCAGTAACATCTTCCATCACTCCTTCTTCTTTTCTTACTCCTTCTTGAAGGTTAATAATTTCGACAAAATCATTCAAAATCTTCTCGGCTGCTGCATACTTAGCGTGTGTACCGCCGACGTAAACTTCTTCTCCCATGCCTACCGACATAAAGATTTTGGTACGACCTTTTTCCGTAGTAATTCTGCTGACTAACATCACAGGGTCGCTCGCAATGGTGGGCATTGTGGCGTTATTGACTCTGTACGAATTGCCTTTCCCAGATTCAACTTTTCCGTATTTTGCCATTTCTACTTGCCATGCTTGCTTCACGAACTTGTCGTCCACGGCAACCGAAGTATAAATACCTTCCTTATTGGCTTTCTCAATTTCTTGTGTTCCCGAGAAAATTTGTGCATCAACTGACTGAAAACCAGTCAGTAAGATAGCGGCTAACAATAATTTTTTCATAAAATGTTTTTAATAAGGAATGAGAATTTAATAAAGTAACATTTCCAAGTTGGTCATTTTTTTGTTATTTTGATTATCTTTTTATGCGAATAGCATCGCTATTTAAAGAAAAAGACAGTCAAAATAACGGAAAAAGGGTCGTTTCTGAATGTTACTTTATTGGATTCTCATTTCTACAGTTAGATTAATGATTTAAAATTGATTTATTGCAAATTAAATAACAATAGTATGACTACCAAAGTTTTTCAAAGTAACGTTAAAAACTCTTAAAAATGAAACTATCCATCTTAATTTTGGCAGCGGGGAGTTCAAGTCGTTTGGGGCAACCGAAACAATTAGTTGAATTTGAAGGGCAAACACTGATTGAGAGAGTTACGCAAATAGCCCTGGAAGTTTCAGAAAATGTCGTGGTGATTTTGGGAGCAAATGCAGAACAAATCCGACCACAACTTGCTCGTTTTAATGACACTATTTCAATCCTCCAGAACCCCCATTGGCAGGAAGGCATGGGGGCTTCTATACGGGTGGGAGTGGAAAAATTAGCCCCTAATTCAGATTTTATTATGATTTTATTGTCTGATCAACCATTTATTTCAAAATTTCTTTTGCAAGAAATGGTGCAAATTTCTGCAAATACGTATAAGCCAGTCGTTAGTTGCATCTATAATCAGCAATTGGGCGTTCCAATGTTATTTGATAAATCTATGTTTCCAGAATTGCTCAAATTACAAGCAGACAAAGGAGCTAAATCATTCTTGCACCTTTACGAGCATCTAATTTCAACCATTGATTTTCCAGAGGGAAGTGTTGATGTAGATACTTTGGAAGATTTAGAAAAGCTGTTAAACTCCTGATTTTCAACTGTTTCATAAACAAAATAGCCGAAAATTACTTTTCGGCTATTTGTGAAAATTTTTGTGTTACAGATTAATATTTGTTGTTTCAAAAATTAATAAGATTGTAACAAATAGTTTTCTCTTTTTCAGAATGGAAATCGTGGTTAAGTATTTAGCTTGTGGTTAATGTTTGAATTATGGTTATGTATTTAGGACTCTGTTTCGTGTAACGACATATATCTATTTTGATTATTTGCCTATTACCTTGCAAAATTCAGCAAATGGGCAAATAAAAGAAATAGCCAATTTGGCTAATTTCTGACAAAAATCATGTAATTTTGATTTATTGATATATGTCAATAAATTGTTAATTTATGGTAACCTTTAATAATTAGTTTAGGTAATAATTTATGCAAAACCTCCCCAATCACTCGTTAGAGCAACTATTTCGTAGATGTTTAGAGGCAGTTAATCAGATCTCGGGGGAAACTTCCGAGAAATCTGCGGAGAAGTATTTGCAAGAAATGGGTTTTTTTAACAAAGACACCACATATCTGAATGCAGTTTATGGCATCATGGATATGACCGATCTGACGTTCAAATACATTGCCAATACCGAAGTAGCTTTGGGAATTTCAGTGGAGGCATTTATCAAAAAGGGATTTAGTCAGTTTTTGGATTCGATGACTCCCGAAAAGGAAAATGTTTCGGCAATTCCTACGCTTTTCAAGTTTATGATTGATTCAATTAGAGAAGCTCCCGAAGCGATGAAACGAAATTTTGTGGCGTATGGCTACGGAATGAAGCATTTTCGACCAAGTGGTAAACCTTTTCATACGATGGTTCAAATTTTTGGATTAGAACATAATGAAAAAAATTACCCAACATTGTGCTTTATTGTAGATCAGGATATTGAACATCTTATTAAAAATACGAATCATTATTGGGGACGACTGAGTTTTGATAATGGGGCATTTGTTACCACATTTTCTTCCAAAGACATGGTCTTGAAAAAACAAGACATCTTCTCTGACCGTGAAATAGACGTTTTAAAAATGCTTCTGAAAGGTTATGAGTCTAAGCAGATAGGCGAAAAATTATTTATTAGTTCCAATACAGTTGATAATCATCGTAAAAATATGATTCGCAAATTAGATGCCCGTGATACCACGGCATTAGTTCAAATATCAAAACAATTAGGTATTCTTCGGTAAAGTCATCCACTAAAAACAGCATTTTGCCTCAGCTTAATTTAACCCAAAGTCGGTTTTCTTGATTGAAACCGACTTTTTTTTAGACCTTCTGACTTATCTCTGCCCCTCCACCCACTTGCGGGCGTTCACAAACGCCTCTAACCACGGACTGACTTCGTCTCGACGACCTGCTGGATAATTTGCCCAGTTCCACGGAAAAGTTGAGCGTTCGATATGAGGCATCATGACTAAATGTCTGCCTGTTTTGTCGCACATCATGGCGGTATTGTAATCTGAACCGTTGGGATTGGCTGGATAATTTTCGTAACCGTATTTACTCACGATATTGTAATTTTCTTCCGAATCTGGCAAGTTAAATTTCCCTTCTCCGTGTGAAACCCACACGCCCAAAGTTGCTCCTGCCAACGTTGAAAGCATGACTGAATTATTCTCTTGAACTTTGATGGACGTAAAAATACTTTCGTGTTTATGAGATTCATTGAAGTGCAGTTTTCCATGAATTTCATGCTCAGGATTTATCAATTCTAACTCCATAAATAACTGACAACCATTACAAATGCCAACTGAAAGGGTGTCTTCTCTTTTAAAGAAATTTTTGAGAGCGGTATTGGCTTTTTCGTTGTATAAAAATGCACCCGCCCAGCCCTTTGCCGAACCCAAAACATCCGAATTTGAGAAACCACCAACGGCACCAATAAACTGTACTCCTTCTAAATTCTCACGTCCCGAAATCAAATCAGTCATGTGAACATCTTTTACATCAAAACCAGCTAAAAACATCGCATTCGCCATTTCACGTTCAGAATTACTCCCTTTTTCACGGATAATTGCCGCCTTTGGTCTTGGTTTTGATGGGTCAATAACGGGTTTCTTGCCATCAAAATGAGTTGGAAATTGATACGTTAATGGTTGATTTTTGTAATTATTAAAACGCTCCAAAGCCATGCCATTTTTAGACTGTTTCGAGTCTAAAAGGAAAGAGGTTTTATACCAAGTATCTCTTAATTCTGAGACCTTAAAAGTGAAATTATCTTCGTTGTTTTTAATCGAAACCACATCACTTTCAATCACGTTTCCAATCTTGAAAATCTCAATATTATTTTGAACAAAAATAGCTTCAACCTCTGTATTTGCTTGGAAAACAATACTGATATTTTCGTTAAAAAATGCTTTAATCGTATCAATTTCACTTAAAGCACTCAAATCATATTCAGCTCCTAAATTGATCTCGGCAAAACACATTTCTAAAAGCGTCGTAATCAATCCTCCACTTCCCACATCGTGTCCCGCTTGAATTTTATTGTCTTTGATTAAATCCTGCAAAACGTTGAAAGCTCGTTTAAAAAACTCTGAATTTTTAATCGTTGGAACTTCCTTACCTACTTTATTCAGAATTTGAGCAAAGGAACTTCCTCCCAATTTAAACGAATCTTGCGAGAGATTTAGATAGTAAATATTACCACCATTTCTTTTCAAAACTGGCTCAACGACTTTCGTAATATCTGAGCAATTTCCACCCGCCGAAATAATGACCGTTCCAGGAGCAATTACTTCATCATTGGGATATTTTTGTTTCATCGAAAGGGAATCTTTACCCGTTGGAATGTTGATTCCTAATTCAATGGCAAAGTCTGAACAACCTTGTACGGCTTCATACAATCGGGCATCTTCACCCGCATTTTTACAAGCCCACATCCAATTTGCTGATAAGGAAACCGACTTTAAACCGTCTTTCAAAGGGGCAAAGACGATGTTGGAAAGTGCCTCTCCGATGGCAGTTCTTGTACCCGCAACGGGGTCAATCAAGGACGCAATTGGTGAATGTCCGATGGATGTAGCAATGCCTTCTTTACCTTTAAAATCCAGAGCCATTACGCCCACATTATTCAGCGGCAATTGTAAAGCACCCGCACATTGTTGTTTGGCAACTCGTCCGCCTACGCATCTATCCACTTTGTTGGTGAGCCAATCTTTACACGCAACTGCCTCTAATTGAAGCACTTGATTCAAATATTCACTTGTATTTTCAACAGAATATGTTAATTCTTGATAATTTCTTTCGATGGTTTTGTCCTCCATAATCACCTTTGGCGAACTCCCAAACATATCTTCAATCGCAAAATCCATCGGTTTGATACCCGTTGATTTTGACTGAAATGTGAAACGTTGATTATTCGTTACGTCACCCACAACGTACATGGGCGAACGCTCACGGTCAGCAACTCGTTGGAGGATTTCCAAGTCAGACTCACCAACCACCAAACCCATTCTTTCTTGCGATTCGTTGCCAATAATTTCTTTGGCAGAAAGCGTTGGGTCGCCCACTGGTAGGCTATCCAAATTAATCAAACCGCCCGTTTCTTCAATCAATTCCGAAAGACAATTCAAGTGTCCGCCAGCACCGTGGTCGTGAATGGAAACGATGGGATTATGGTCAGCTTCAACCATGCCTCTGATGGCGTTGGCAGCCCTTTTTTGCATT
>JAYUOX010000434.1:0-7382 GCA_043760595.1 Cytophagales bacterium | reverse complement strand
GAGCAATCACTCAAACGACTTGTTACATCCGTTGTTCAAGAAGAAAAGGTTGTACAGATTATTTAGCAGGAGAGTCAAATGCCGTGAAGAAAACCGTTACAAGTCCATTCACAATTGCAGCATCGACTAATCCAAATGCAGTATGTTCAGGAACTACGGTAAATGTTACAGTAACAACAACTGCAACTGGAACGATAACTTACTCATGGTCAGGACCAAACGGATTTACGGCTAATACAAAAGACTTGTCTATTGCCAACGTAACCTTAGCAGCCAACGGTGTTTACACAGTTACAGCTTCAAATGGTGGCGGATGTAGTGCAATGGCAACAGTTCATGTAAAAGTGGTAAGTTGTTTGAAAATTGGTGATTTAGTATTCAACGATAAAAATAATAACGGAAAACAAGATGCAGGCGAGTTAGGCATTGCGGGAGTTACCGTTAAATTATTCGACAGTGCTAACAACCAAGTAGGAAGCTCAACAACGACAGATGCAAACGGAAACTATGTATTCTCTAACTTGCCAGCAGGTAATTATGTAGTTGAAATCACTGCCCCAGCGACTTACAAGTCATCAACTGGTGCAAACGGTTCAGCAACAGGTACTTACGAACCAACAACTGGTTCGACCAACGTAAATGGAGAAGATAACGGAACAACCGTAAGTGGACAAATTATCAGAAGCAAGCCAATCGCATTGACAACGACTGATAACACAAACGTTGATTTCGGATTATTCAAACCAGCGAAAATTGGTGATACAGTATTCCGTGATTCAAACGGAGACGGTAAGCAAGATGCAGGTGAAGGTGGAGTTGCAGGTGTTACAGTTAAATTGTACGATAGTGCAAATAACGTAATCGCAACGACAACGACTGACGCAAACGGTAAGTACGTATTTGATAACTTAGGAGCAGGTAATTACACAGTTGAATTTGTAAAATCGACCTTACCATCAGGTTTAGGATTCTCTCCACAGGGAACTACAACGGGTGATAAAGACAGCGATGCAAACGTAACAACTGGTAGAACGGCAACAATCACATTAACAGAAGGACAAACTAACAACGATATTGATGCAGGCTTAACAGCACCATGCGATAAAGACGTTACACCTCCTGTATTGAGTGCTTGTCCTTATGACGTATTAATCAAAACCAGAGGAACAGCAGCAACAGTAAGCTGGGTAGCTCCAACGGCAACTGATAATTGCGGAACGCCAGTAGTAACATCGACAAATGCCCCAGGTTCACAATTCCCAGTAGGTTCAACAACTGTAACTTATACAGCAACGGATTCAAAAGGAAATAAAACAACTTGTTCATTCAAGGTAAATGTTGTGAAAATCATCACTTGTGATACTGATACGCAAGCACCAGTATTCTATGATTGTCCAACGGATATTAACTTAGATGTAAGAGTTGGTACTCCAGCAGTTGCCAATTGGGATCATCCTTCAGTGGGAGATAATTGTGGTATTCCATCAGTAACTTTCAATTACGAGCCAGGACAAGTATTCGCCCCAGGTGTTACAACCGTAACTTATACGGCAAAAGATGCCAAAGGAAATACGTCATATTGTTCGTTTAAAGTAACAGTCAGCTTGTTCACAACGTTGAGCACGCCTTTGACAGGTGCTACGAATGCAACAACGGCAACTCCAAAAACCAATGCAAGAATAGCAGCAGTTGATGAAGTAACGGTAGGAGAGCAAGTATCAGTCTATCCAAACCCAACAGCTTCTGACTTTGCAGTTGAGTTATCAGCCGAGTTAATGAAAGCAAACAGTAGTGTAGAAGTTAGCGTAATAAGTATGACAGGTAATGTTCAGTTTACTGAAACAGCCAAAGGTACAGAGCGTGTAAGCGTGAAAATACCAGTACAGAATATGCCAGACGGAATATACTTCGTAAATGTAGGTTTAGACAACGGACGTATGATTATCAAGAAACTACAAATAGTGAAGTAGTCGTATTGATAATAAAAATATAACCCCTCATCAGTTTAACTGGTGAGGGGTTTGTTTTTGTAGAATGGGCAAATATTGTTAATTTTGTGTTAAGAATATTAATTTAAAAGATTTCTCGTTTACTTTACACAAAAAACAACCATTGATTTCCTTACAAATTACCCATCTTCAAATGAAAAAATTATTTTTTAGTCTCATTACTCTTCTGATTCTTTCTGTGAGCGTAAATGCTCAGAAAATCACGCCTTCTAAATGGTCTTGGGCATTATCGAAACCAAATCCTGCCGTTGGTGAAACCGTTGATATTATTTTTACGATAAAATCTGATAAAACATGGCATCATTTTGCCACGGATTTTGATGAGGGTGGACCCATTATTACTACCGTAAAATTCAAACCTAATGATTCTTATGAGTTAGTCGGAAAGCTAAAATCAATTAATCCTATCAAAAAAAAGGATGAGATTTTTGAAGTAAATGTGGCTTATTTTGAAGGAAAAGGCGAAATCAGACAATCGGTTAAAATTCTGAAAGATAATGTTATGATTGAAGGCTCGCACGATGGACAAGCCTGTTCAGATGCCACTGGGCAATGTGTGCCTATAAAAGGGGCTTTCAAATTAGAAGCAAAAACTGGTTCCATTTCGGATTCTGAAAAAAAAAAAGCGACGACCAAGCCGAAAACCAAGTAGAAAGTAAATCTACTGAAAATATAACTACAAAACAGGAGGAGAAAGTTATTCCAACTACTGCCATTATTGCTACAACTGCCAATGTTGTAGGCAATGCTGTGGATAGTGCAAAGGAAGCAATTTATGCTCCTGTTACTGTTTCTGATACTTCCGAAACCTCGGTTTCAACCATCATTTCTACAGAAAAACCCGAAGAAGAAAAATCACTTCTGAGTTTCTTTTTGATTGCCTTGGGCGTTGGTTTAGCTACTTGCCTCACACCTTGCGTGTATCCGTTGATACCAATGACCGTTAGTTTCTTTATTAAACAAAAGAACGGAGTTAGCAAAGCATTTCTGTATGGTGCTTCAATCATCGGAATTTATGTTTTATTCGGAACGGTAATCGCCGCCACCTTGGGACAAGCCGCCCCTAATTTTATCAGTACGCACTGGTTTCCGAATCTTCTCTTTTTTACGATTTTTATCATTTTTGGGCTTTCGTTTTTAGGGTTATTTGAAATACAATTACCTTCAAAATTTGTCAATAATGTGGATGCACAGTCCGATAGAGGCGGTTTGATTGGCATTTTCTTTATGGCGTTTACCTTGGCTTTGGTGTCGTTCTCATGTACTGGTCCATTCGTGGGAACGCTCTTAGGATTAGGTGCTTCTGGGAAATTCATTAAGCCAATCATCGGAATGTTTGGCTTTGGTTTAGGGCTTGCTTCGCCGTTTGTATTGTTAGCTTTATCCCCTGAATTACTCAAAAAAATCCCAAAATCGGGCGGTTGGATGAATACGATTAAGGTATTCTTTGGCTTCTTGGAATTGGCTTTGGCACTCAAATTTTTCAGTACCGTTGACCAAACCTATCATTGGAGAATTTTGGATAGAGAGATATTTTTAGCCATTTGGATTGCGGTATTTACTTTAATGGGCTTTCATTTATTGGGTAAATTCCAAATGCCCCACGATGATAAAGTAGAAAGATTGGGCGTGCCAAGATTGATGGTTGCGTTGGCGGTTTTCTCATTTGTGGTATATCTTTTTCCAGGCTTATTTGGAGCTCCATTAAAAGCCATGTCAGGGCTTTTACCACCCACTGAAACGCAAGATTTTGTGTTATCGTCTTCAACCTCTGGACAGTCTTCTGAGAGCCAAAATCCTGATTTCCCCAAGTCGGTTAAATACAGTTCATTTTTGAAATTACCACACGGTATTCAAGGTTTTTTTGATTATAATGAAGCCGTAGAATACGCCAAAAAGGTGAATAAACCGCTTTTTATTGACTTCACGGGGCATGGTTGCGTAAATTGCCGCAAGATGGAAGCAAGCGTTTGGATTGACCCAGAGGTATTGAAACGCTTGAAAAATGATTATGTGATGGTGGCTTTATACGTAGATGATAAAACAGAATTACCTAAAAATGAATGGTTTACCTCAAAAGATGATGGCTTAGAAAAAACAACTTTGGGCGACCAAAACCTTGATTTTGAAATTACTAAATTTAACGCCAATGCACAGCCTTACTATTGTTTAGTAAATCCAAATGGCGATCCAAAACCAATGCTCGAACCACGGGCTTTTGATCAAGATGTGAAGGCATTTGTGGAGTTTTTGGATGCTGGGAAGGCTAAGTTTTTGGGGAAGTAGGATTTCATTTAAAGATTTCGTTATTTCGGATAATAAAAAGTAAAACTTATGAAATTTCACACGCAACAAATTCAAACAGAACAAGGTTTACTGGTTGGATTACCTTTACCTGAATGGCAAAAATTGTTGAAAAAATTTAGGTACATGGAGCAAAAATTAGATGCTGAAAAAACGCTCAGAAGTTCATTAAAAGAAATAAAAGATATTCAAGAAGGTAAATTGAAGCCTTTGACTTTAAAAGAATTTTTCGATGAGTTATAGTGTTATTCCAACTCGAGTTTTTCTCAAAAAATCGAAGAAACTATCGAAAAAGTATGCTTCATTGAAAGTTGAATTAATGGAGTTATTTGAGGAGTTATCTGAAAATCCATATTTAGGTACTTCATTAGGCGATAATCGTTTTAAGATTAGGGTTGCCGTTGAGAGTAAAGGCAAGGGTAAAAGCGGTGGAGTTAGGGTAATAACTTATCTTATCAATGAAAACAATGAAATTTATACGGTTGATATTTATAATAAATCTGAAAGGGATTCTATCAGTGATAAGGAGTTAAATAGCCTAATCAAAAAATTGAAAGAAGAACTTAATTCGTAAATTATAATGGCTAAATAAATCATAAAAAATCCCCAAACAATTCAAAATCTTGGGGATTTTTTATGCACCTTAAAACCCAAACACCCGCACCTTCTCATTATTCACGCCAACAACTAATTTCTTCCCAACCATCACCATACTCCGCACATCTCCTTTGAGATTTAAGCCTGTTTTGGAGGCTGGGACATTCTGAAAATTGCCTTTGCCATCTCCCAACAAAACCGTTCCCAATGAAGCATCGTATTTGCCAAATTTGATGCGGGCTGTGGATAAATTTCCTCCGAAGATAATGTCTTTTTCCCCATCCGCATTTACGGGTGAGTACGAACCGGTCAAACCTTTATTATTGATAAAAAGTAGGTTTTTACGCCTCTCCGCTTGCATATCCGCCGAGCGACAAATGTAAATATTCAACCAACCATCCTGATTAATGTCCACCATCGTAGCTCCCGTACACCAGCCCTGTGCTTCCGCAACGCCCGAAGTTTGGGTAATGTCTTCAAATTCCATACTACCCTTGTTAATGAACAGTCGATTTTTGACCATATTTCCCGTAAATAAAACATCTGTCAAACCATCATTATTAACATCGCCCACGGCAACGCCTCCGCCATTATAGAAGTAGGTATCATTCAAAACGTTCAAGTCTGCGGACTCTTCCAAGATATTTATGAAATCAATTCCAGTTTTACTTTTTGAGAGGCTTGTAAATAGTTTATCGTCTGATTGACAGGCGGTTATCATGAAGATTAAAAAGAGAATTAGGAAGATTTGGGATTTCATAGAATTTCTGATTTTAACCCTTACAAGCGTTTCAAACGCTTGTAAGGGTTAAGTTTATGCCTACAATATAAACAAAAAAGATAGACATTCCTGCCTATCTTTTTGTTTTTTGTGATTTAGATTATTTTAATTTTTATCCCACCACAAACGAGTCTTCGCATTATCGACACCACTTAATTTGGTTACGCCCATATCGACTCCTGGCTTGTTTGTACTGATTTCACCTGCCACGAATGGAGCTCTACGTACAACCTCCGTAACGGGAATGTCAGTATTATCTGAATTGAGTCTTGGGTATAATTTTGGATAACCCGTGCGTCTAAATTCTGCCCATGCTTCAAATCCGTAAGGGAAAAGAGCTAACCATTTTTGCGTACTAATTTGCTCACGTTGCTTCTCCATTGTGCTGGCAAAAGCCACTGGAATTTCCGTCATAGCGGGTGATTTCACTGCATCAGCAAGTGCCATTGGTGTTGTTGCACCTGCCGTGTAAGTTGCAACTGCGGCAGCGTCCGTAATTTCCTACTGACTCATTGACAAAGCAATTCCTTTTTGGTAAAGGTCTTTGGCTGTTCCGCCCATGTTCCAACCGTTCAAAGCACCTTCGGCACGGAGGAAATGAGCTTCCGAAGAGAACATAATACCCTAAGATTGATTAAAACGAGCACCGTCTTGAAAGGCAGATGCCACGTTTGAGTTAGCTCTCGCAGCGTTTTCAGGAAGTCCTAATTGAACTTGTGAATAGCCATTACGCAAACCTTTAAAATCTCCCTCAGCATTAACTGGGCTGAAAAATTTACTGATTCTTGGGTCTTTATAGCCTTTCAAAGTACTTTCCATTGAGGCACTCATTCTAAACTCGTTCCAAGCCGTGATTCCTCCTAATGGATTTGGGGAATTTGCGGTTACTTTCACGAAGGCATCATCGGAATTAGTCATCAACGTTCCACCTGCAACGGCAGATTCGGCTTCGGCTTTTGCTAAGGCTGGATCTACTTTTGAGATTCTGGGAGTAAGACGTAAACGCATCGTGTTAGCGAATAAAATCCATTTATCTACGCTTCCACCATATACTTGATCATTATTTCCCAAGAAACTTTTCCCTCTGCTTTTTTCCAATTCTGTAACTGCTGATTTGAGCGTTGCAAAGAAATCCTTGTAAATAGCTTCTTGACTATCATAATCTACACTTTTCAATCCGTTCCCTACTTGCGAATATGGAATAGGTCCCCAATAGTCAGTCATTGGTAAAACATTTGAACTTTCCAGATAGATGCCATCGCATAAATTCCTGGGTCGGCAGCTGTTCCTCCTTGTTTGGTTGCATCTAAGACTACCAAAAGTGGTGGGATTTGCTGTCCGTAAAAGTTCCCCCATGCTCCGTTCAACCAATTTCCAACCATTACGTTACGGTCAGAGGGGAAGTTTATGGCTACATTTGAATAATACTGAGCGTGCAAATCTGCAAAAAGACTTTCCATTAATTGGAAAGGTCCTCTATCACCAAAAACGCCTCTCCATTGAGCCGCTGCAAAAGCGTTACCTACGGCAGATTTATCAATGGCAGTTAGTTTTGTTTGTGTTTAACTCTTCAAAGTTTGATGTACAAAAGTTTAAGTACCTGTACATATTTAGTTTAAACCTTATAGAATTTGACAAATGTCTGATAATGAAGGAGTTATATCTTTAAATCCTATAAGGTTTCGTTCAAA
>JAYUOX010000433.1:0-7416 GCA_043760595.1 Cytophagales bacterium | reverse complement strand
TCAAAAGCAGGTTCAACAAAAAAGGTATGCTGTTCGTCTTCATAAAAGAAGGGTTTAATAAGTGTTCCTATAACATCACGGTTATCATTCACCGTATTATCCCCAAAAGAAAAAGGTGTACTGGGTGTTAAAATATTGTAACCGCTAAGTGCTTTTTTTAGAATGGGTATATCAACTGATCGTTCAGTATTTTTTGTTTCTCCATTTACAGTCGAGCTATTTGTCTCTTGTACAAATTTAACTATCAAACTTCCAGAGCCTGTCTTTTTAGAAGCAGCATTAGTTTGTGCATTTAGAGGTGAAGATTGTTCTCCTCTATTATTACGATTCAGAACAGGTGGTGTTAGCTTACTGATGACTTTGAATGTATTATTAGGACCTGTTAACCCTGATAAATGTATATTGACTGCCGCCTCATAGCCATCGGTAGCATATTCTTTTGAGGCATGGATAAATAAACTTGATAAATTAGATACTTGAGCTTCTAAATCATGGAAAGGGGTAGATTGTCTTCCCTTCCATTCTCCCTGAAAATATTCCACCCAATTAAGTTGAGCTTGTAGGTGGACGGGGGTACTAATTGCATTAATATTTGCTCCCGTTACTTTACTGGCTTCAAAGAGTGTAGCACCTCCATCAAAAGACTGCGGTTTAGGCTTTTGCATAAACATCACCCAAAAAATATGCAATCTATCCTTCCATTTCACAGCTACAATATGGTCACTCTCAATTTCGGCATCAATAGGTTCCCACGGTGTCCACATTCCATGTGCATATTGGCGATAGAAGTATGTGTGTGGTTTATTGGGTGTTCGTCCAACAACATGAAGCGTATTTGAAGAGGGGTCTGTGGGTTCTACTTCTTCAAGATACATTGAAACCATTTCAAGGCGGGCAATTTGCTCTAACCCTTTTAGGTAATTGAAGAAAGCACGTTCAGCAGTGTCATTGGAAATATCTCCTTGTAAAAGTTCACCTTCCAACGCACGGTAAAGATGCGTTTTATCATCCCTAAATTCTGGTTCAAGCCAGTTTTCTGGGTACAGAAAAATTTTGCGATTGGCTTCCCAAATACGATAACGTTTCATCCATTCCCAATGCCGAGCATTGATGGTGGAAGGATTGACATCTAATTCTAAATTAAGTAAACATCGTTGAATGAATAACTGGACAGAAAAAATGGCTTGACGCAAACGAGAAGTTTGAACAACAGGCTCCATACCAGGGTCAATTAGTAAATATTCATAAAGGGATTCAAGCGTACTAAATCCCAAATTACGATATTTATGTAAAATGAAATTGACTAATGCGTCTCTCTGTTTTTGTCTTAACCTGTCAAAAATTGGTTTAGCAACCTGCTGCCAAGCCTCTAAGTCATATAAACCCTTAATAGTATTTCGTAGATTCACGGCAACAATACCATCAGGATTTGGTATAGACCAACTATATGCCGATTTGGGAGAAACTCTTAGTTTTTCTTTAATTTTAATCCCTTCCAACAAACGAGATAAGGCTTTTTCATTCACAAAATCACTTACGCCTGTTTTTGTGCCATCAGCATTGTTTGTTACAGTAACTTGAAAACCCATTAATTGAGCCATATCAACCCATTCAGAGGCGGGTTTGTTTAGTATGTTTAGTGGTATAGCTAAGGCATTACAAACAGCCTGAAGGGTATTTATTTTAATTTCTGCATCAGTAGTAATATTCGGGAAAGTCTGTCTTCCCTTTTGGACTATTCCTAATAGCATATTGCCCGGAATTTGTAATTCTGAACGAAAGTTTGTGTAAGTAGTGAGCCGTAAATGTTGGGATGTTAGATTTTGACCATTTGCATTCGATACTGGTTTGAGTAGGAGATTTAAATCAAAATTGCTAAAATCTATTTTATTTTTTGCAAAATGTGATACTTCTTCCAAACTTAAATCGAGTGCCGTTAACCAAATCACTGCTTTATGTAATGCAATTAATGCTGCTGTTTGTACTATTTCAGGTTGATTGACAAAAACAGTCCATAAAGCTTTTGTCGAATCTGCATTGGAAGTAAGTAGATTAGTATTAGTTAATAATGGTGTTGTTAAATTTGATTCTATGCTTACAACCATTGATACATTTTCTATTATAAATTTTTGTTTTGCCTTCTCACTTAACAGTGGTAATAGAGTTTTAGCTAAGATCTTACGTCTGTCAGACTCTCTTTTTGTTCTTTCTTTCTCTTTTTGTTTTTCAGTCAAATCGTCTACAGACGGTTTCCACTGGCTGAATATTAAATCGTTATCTGCTTCTATGGCAAATATATTAGGTCTTAAGGATGCCAAAAATGCTTGCTGTAGAGGACGAATTTTATCCAACATTGTTCTAACCATTGCAGGCATAGTAGCTGGCAAATTTTCAATAACTGAAGTTGTCAAATAACCTTTGAATATTAATTGTTGAACTTTTCTTTGCTTGTCATAAGCGATTTTAATGCTATTTAGTTCTAAATATTCAAGCGAAGCAGTATCATCTTGGGGGATAACGATTTGATTTGCCGCACCACTTTCTAATATTTCTATTTCAGTAGTACCATTCCATAGTTTCAGTAAATTACCAGATTCGGTTTCTGAAATATTTTTTTCGTTGCCACTTTCATCAATATCCAACAAGCTAAACATCTGAGCAATAGATTCGTCTTTCCATTCAATAGGAAGCACAGGTATTGCAAATTCTGTATTTATTTGACTTATCCCATTTTTGAGTGTTAATAGTAGCTTCTCAATATCTACTTGCTTGATTGATAATTTCGAGTCCTCTACATTATTGAATAAATAATTCAACATACTTGGAGTAATAGCGCTTACTTTAATGACCTCGACTATTTCTATAAATTTTAATGTTTGTTGGTACGGATGGTCGTCTTTTATATCTGATAATGGAGCTTTTTCAAGGGCCTTGAATGGGTCAAGTCCAATAAGGTATTTTAAAATTAAATAATCATTAACAGATATTTTTAACGCCTTAAGAAGCGTTGCATGACGATAGAGTGCAGATACATTTGACAGCGACAAATAAGCATTTGGTAATGCAGGAATTAGTGCCTCTATATCAGTAGATGAAAGTCCCAATGCTGATTGTAAGACCGGTAAATGATCTGCAATTTTAGGTCGGGTTGCTTCTGGCGGAACTGGCACAGATGCCAAAGGGTCAGGCAAATATTGCCCCAGCGGATTATCAAAAATCTGGTCATTTTTCAATGTATTTGCCGTAAGGAAAAGTTGAGCATACAATGGTTTTTTACCTGTTGTAGGCAGGTCACTCCATATAGTAAGCCACTTTATACGACTGTTTTTACCAAGCGTCAATTTCTCATCCAAAGATTTTAGATGTGCCAAATATATTAAAGCAGTACGCATCCCTTCACCAAAACTTATACCAGTTTGCTTTGGATAAAAAGTTTGTAACGCCCTATCTACTTCCTCAATACTCCACCCTAATTTTCTCCAAAGACGGACGAATACATTTAATTTATGAAATACATTGGCATCGGCGGCTGTTCCGTCTGCAAATCTTAGGGTGGTTAGGTCAAAATTACACCCTGTATTGGGGTCAGCCAAAATAAGAGCTTTATTGAAATTACCATCGGTAAAGGCTTTATCCAACCATGCTTTGGCATCAAACGGGGCATATTTTTTAGACAATTCCGTTAGTTTTGCATCAAATGCTGTTTTTTCACTTAAAGTAAGAGGTGTTTCACCTCCAGCACCTTTATATTGAAATACATCTCTAACTGTAATTCCTAAATTTGGCAATATGGCTAATTTATCTAAATCAGGGTTAATGAATCCTGTTCTTAATAATTCAGCTATTTCTTTATAGGTTACACAAAGCCTTTGTGATAGTTTTTTGGCAGACACCAAATCTGCTTTTGCCAAAATCTCGGTCTCATAACCATAGAATTTAAACCATTCACTGTTAATGTTTGATTCTGTTAAAATAGCATATTCTTTATTGGAAATAGCTAATTGCTCAGCAAAAACCTCTGCTTGGTAACAATGCTTAAAGGATTCCCCCGCAGGAACACTTTTGGGTCTAAACAATATGTCGGTATCTCTAAAAGTTCCCAAGCTTTGAGCAAAATTGATGTCAGCTTGTTCAAAGAAACGGCGAACAGTTTCCAACCATAAATCAAACGGTAATCCAATAGGATAAACCGCTTCTTTCAAAGCATCGTAAGCTGCAGGTAGAAGATGTTGCGGCTCTGCTATTAGCTCTGCGGTAGTAGCGGCTCCTGTATCATATACATCATTTGCTTCCAGTTTACCGTTGTGTACAATGAAAAACTCCATTATTTCATTTACCAAATCAATTGTGGGTAAAGCTATATTAGTGTTTTCACAAGTTAAGGGTAAGTTAGCTAAGTCGGGTCTTCTATTAGAAAGTGCCTCGAAAGGCATTTTTTGAATAAATGCTTGTCCACCGTGTTCTTCCGACCATTTTGCTTTAAAATTGTTCCAAGAAGTGGTATCAATATCTAAAAAACGTAATAAATCTACAAAATAGGCGGCAGGGCTTAGGACAGAACGACAATGCTCACATTCACAAAAATCGTTGGACCCAAACAGCGTTTCAAGCGTTGGAAATTCTCTAATAAGTTTTTCTCTATACTCTTGTTTTCTGTTTTGTGCTGCTTGGTTTTCACCAGATGTAGCATACAAACCAGGGGCAGAATTACCTTCATTTGCCAAGGTGATAAAATTAAAAGCAATGGTATGAATCTGCACTGCTTTTCGATACGTCAATCTTGCCTCATATTCATTGCGTTTGTTATTTTTGAAAAGTCGTATCAATGGTTCCTCCCCAAAACGAAATACACTTTCAGCTGAGGTTAAGTTCTCTGTCAAAAGTATTTGCATTGCATCATCTGTGGGTGTAAGCTGATGGGCACGATGCAAGCGTTCTAAATCTTTAATGGTTGCCTCTTTTTGTTCTTGAGTAGTACCAGGAGGAAATATAAAACCCTCTTGTTCCTTAACAAATTTGCGAATCGGTTTTGAACCAAATCGGAATTGCCGAACAGTTTTTTCTAAGAAAACCTGTACACGAGAATTTGGTTCTGGTGCTCCAAGTGTAAATTTTCCATCTTTCAATTTTCGAAGTAATACATCAGTGGGATAGGCAACACGCATTTTACGTGCCATATCATCAGCATAAGCCTCTAATTTATCTTTTGTAATACCCAAGTATGAGCTTGGTACAATTTTATTGAGTTTATCAATTTCTTCAATTTTATCAATTTTAGTAAGGTCAATATTTCCTGTTTCAGTTATTTTTTTTACCCATTTCTCAGCATCGTAATAGCCTTCGTCAATCAACTTATATAATTGATTGGGGTCGTCTTTGACAATTTTATTTAATTCGTCCATTAAGGAAAGGCTATGTCGAGTTAAATGTCCTAATTTACCTTGCGTTCTTAATGCTTTTACCTGAGTATCATTAATACCTTTTTCTTTACATTTAACCCAAATATTTAACGGGTCAGTCGTTTTATCTAATAATATTGACTCAAATGCATCCGTTTGGACTGCTGTCAAATTAACTTTTCCTATGACACTATTAAACGAAGCAATACCACCGGGTAATGGTGCATCTCTTCGAACAGATTTGGCAAAACTTTCAAAATCATCCTTTGCTTTTTTTATCTCTGTGTCACTCAAAGGCTTAATTATTCCTACTTCGCCTACTTTTTTAAGGGCTTCTACCACATTAGCAGGGCTAACTTGTGCCAATTCTTCCCTTCCAGTAGGAAAACCTGCTCTGAATAAACCATAAAAAACTTCTTCTGAAAGGGTGGTGCTTTCGCTTCTTTGAGCTGCAAGCGATGCGAGGGCTATATTTTTGGCATTCCAATTGGTGGAAAGTGCCAATTGAGAAATATCTTGCTGGCTTTTATCTTCTTTCAGTTCAGAGAGTTTTTTGCCAAATTTTGCAGCTGAAATATCGGTCGTAAGACGAGAGTACTCTGCATCCACTTTTGTAACCTCTTGTGTTGGGGCAATCATATTAATAACCTCCTGAGGGCTTGCATTGTATTTAGGCTGCACTAAAGTTAGTTCTTTGCCATCTGTTTTAACTGCGGTAATCTCTAAACTGAGGGCATCTTTTGTTGGCAAGTCAAAGGATAAATTATAAAAGCCTTTTTCGTCAGTCTTAGCTGATCCCAATGCAATACGCTGTCCTTTGCTATTACGCCGATAAACATTGAGGCTTAAATTATCTGCTACTTTGCCATTATCCAAAAATAACTGCCCTTGTACAGTTCCTTTATCTTTTGGAAAGCCCTCAATAGTGGCAAAGGCTTTTTGAGAAGCCTCATCATATTCGCCACTGAGGGTTAGCCCAAATTTGCTCTGAGCTTGGAGCAAAGCATATTGTGTAGCAACACCGAAAGATTTATTTCCAACCTCGCTTGCTGATACAGATATACCTAACCTATCAAGTTGTTTGTGTAATTTGGCTACATCATCGCCTTGGGAGAATAGAGTTATATTTGGCATATTTTTGTTTTTTAGATTCTTGAAACTATTTGTTTAGCCTATAATGAGTAATAATTAGCTCATAAGCTTTTTCTGTAGATTTATGTCTTAAATCGGCATAACGCCAAAAGAATGGAAATGTTAATAATAAAATTGATAACACCACTACCCAAGATGAAATCGAATCCCAATTACCTGAATCAATTATTTTAATAATAAAAATTACAGTAGTAATAGGCATGGTTACAGTCAATCTTCTAAAAAACTTTGAGTCTGCTTCGAGTCTTTTTATTTCAGCTAAGGCGTCTGGGTTTTGAAATCTGAAATAGGCTTGCGACCATTTGAAAACATTGATTATCTCTTGTGCATAAAAATTTGACTTCTTTGAACGGTTAAATAAATGCCTTAAATATCCCCAGTTTTCTTTTTTGCTTTTTTCAATTTCAGCAATTTCTTGTAGAAATAATTTCCACTTTTCTTTATCAAAATTTTCTAAAAAAATCAATGGTTTTGTAATTTCAATATTACCATTATCCTTTTTGTATTCATCTAATTTTTTTTCAAATTCTTCAAAGGCCTTTGTGTCTTCTTTTCTATAAAATTCTTCCAATGCTGAGGTTGGGATAAACGCATTTCTAATTTTTAATGCGATTTTATATGCTACGTCTCCTGATTTTCTTAATTTATTTTTTCGATAAAAATCGTATAATCGTTCATCTAAAATACTTGACCCAGCAGCCATAAGTAAATTGCCCAAGATGTAAGAAACTAATAAAAACATACCTAAGCTGGCAAATTCATTTAAAGGAATTTGCATAAGATTTTCCAAGTCAAACATTTCAATAAATGGCACAAGAAGATATGTTAATAAAATGCCAGGCAAGAGTATTGCAAAAAACTCTAT
>JAYUOX010000432.1:0-7417 GCA_043760595.1 Cytophagales bacterium | reverse complement strand
GGGAACTTGCCCATTGGACAAGCCAAAACTACGGGTAAAAGTTGGAAAGAAAAAGCTCAATCACGAGCCAAGGAAATACAACGCTTAAAGAAACGCTTGAAAGAGACATCAGATAGTCGGACTCGGTGGAAAAAGAAGTATCAAAATCGGATTAAATCCTTTGAATCGAGTAGCTTATTTACTGGCGAAAAGGCTAAATTTCATCAATACAGTTTAGTGCTTGTAGGGTTACTACTTGACTTTCAAAGGTATGGGACATTAAGCCTACGAGGTTGCCGTCATTGTCTTGGATGTTTGCTTTTATCAATGGGTTTAAAAGGTCGAATTCCGAGCCATAGCAGTATTCGGAACTGGTCATGTAAACATGGTTATAATCGACTTTTAGAGACCCAAAAACAAGAAGGAAAATATGTTATTTATGTGGATGAGAGCATTGTATTTGGGAGTGAAAAAATCCTATTAATTTTAGGTATATCCAATGACAAAATTCCTCTTGATAGAGGTGTTTTACATACAGATATGGACGTTTTATATGTTGGATATAGCCATGAATGGAAGGCTGAATCAATCGCAGATGAATTACAAAAGATAGCCAAACATAAAGAGATTTCTTATGTGGTTAGTGATGAAGGTTTAAACCTAAGAAAAGCGTATAATTCCTGCGGTTACGTCCATTTAGAAGACTGTACGCACATTTTTGCTAATTATTTAAAAAGAATTTATGGGGAAGATTCAACTTTTGAATCGTTCAGAAAACTCATTGGCAAATTACGTCAAGCGTGGAATTTGAGTAAGCAGAATAGTCAATATATGCCTCCAAGTATGCGTGGTAAGATGCGATTTGCTAATATTTTCCCCTGTGTAGATTGGGCGAAATCGTGTTTAGATGAATGGGAAACATTTGATCAAAAAGTACAGGATAGTTTACAATTTTTGAAGGAGAACAAAGCGTTTATTGAACAATTAGTTGAGATAGGAAAAATCTTTAAATGGGTGTGTGCCAAACTTAAAATACAAGGCTTTGGGATTCAACAAAAGAAGGATATTTTATTGAAATTATCGGAGTTTAAATCAGGCAATAATACGGCTATTTTTGTTCAAAATATCAAAGATTATCTTGAAAATTTATCTCAGAAAAGCACACAATTAGGTGAGAAACATTTACTATGTTCCTCGGATATTATCGAAAGTTTTTTTGGAAAGTTTAAGCAAAAAATTAACCCAAACAGCAGGAGTGGCTTGACAGAATTTATTTTTACAATGGCTAATTTTTCAGGTAATTTTACTCAAAGTGAAATCAAAAATGCACTCGAAAATGTCAAAATAAAAGATCTAAAACAAACAAAACAAAAGGTGAAAACAACTTGAAAATCCTCAAAAACTGGGGGAATTTTTATCCGAAGTTTGTACAGCCTACCTCTACATTGATTATAGGATTATTCAAAGCAAAATGAAAAGGTGTTTGTGAATAATATTTCTCAGCTCTATTATCAATACTCCACATACGCCCAATAATCGGGTCTTGCTGTCTCCAACCATAATCATTGAGTTCTGTTTGTTCTATAAATTCTTTTCCAGAATATTTAAAATTCGACTGTTTCCAAGTATTTTTCAAATAACTAATCTTCTGTAATTCAGCACCATACGGGTCATAATCTTGTTTTTGTGAAATCTTAGCAACTCCCAAAGAATCTCTAAAACTAACCCTCAAATTTCCCAAATGGTCATTGATGTTGTATTCATATTCTCCATCAATTATTCTCCCTTCATCGTGAGAAATTTGATATAAAACGTTATTTTTCTTGATAATATTTCCGAGATAATCTGTATAATTTGAGCCGATTGTTTCTTTTAATTTCACACCGCTGGAACTGTATTGATTCAAGATTTCAACGCCATTTTTAACAATTCTACGGGGTAATTTCAAATAATTATATTCAATTACCGTGATTCCTTTGTTAGCATCCGAGACTAACGAACCGTCTAAATTATAAGCATAATCATCTCCAACAACATCACTAAAACTCGCCACATCATTTGCCCCGTCATCAACTTTCAAAATCTTATTCGAGTTTGAATTGTAAGTATAATTCAAATTATCGACCAAACCAAAGGTATTATTTGACTTCCATCCATTTCTTGAAAGGTTCGTAATATTTCCGTTAAAATCATAGTTTACGTTGTTCAAAGAATAATTTTCAACAACATTGTCACTTTCGTAACTCCCTGATTTTATGCGAGATGCACCGTCATATGTGTAGGTAAATGACCTTTTTTTACCGTCAATATTAGATTTCCATTCTTGCTTGCCAATATTTCCATCGAAGTAATTTGCCGTCTCGTAATCCAATCGCATTGAAAAAATCTTGTTCGTCAAATTGTTGTTGGCATCCAAATTTATGCCTCTCAAACCACGAATAGATTAACTCATAACTATTTGAAAATCAGGCTCTAATCTATTCGGAACGTTGCTTTCGCACGATGTCAGGTGAGGACACCGTGCCACGGGACGGCGTGGTTCTACCGACCAAGGAAGGAAAAAAGCCCTTAGAAATGTATTCTGAGGGCTTTTTTATTGATAATCAATGTAAAATGGGTTCTGTGTATTGTACCATTTCCATAACAGCTTTCTTGTCTAATAGTACGCTTGGGTCATAACCTTTTAGCTCCTTCTTCATTTTTTCATTGGAAATAACTTCACTTTCTGTCATTAATGAATCGTGAACGTATGCAAGAAAAACATAAGCACTTTTATCAAATTTTATTCTGAATTCTTTACTTACTCCCATGTTTGTGCTGGCACTAATTGTAATACTATCTTTTAAAGATTCTTCAACTATGAATATATCGTCATTTGGAACAATCGTAGAATATTTAAAGAGTGTATCAATTTTAGGACTTCCATTGACTGATACTTTAAAATTAATCAAAGTATCAACTCTACTTCCATTATGAATATAGAAAGTAACTTTACCCTTTTTACTTTGGCAAGCATATAATAAAATCACTATTGAAAAAATACATATTAGCTTTCTCATGTAATTAGTTTTTTAAAGTTCTTGGTATTCTTCCCCCCCTACCAACATTATATTGGAGTGGCATTTGTTGAGTTGTACGTCCATTGGTATTATAATCTTGTCTCAATATTTCGTAGTTGTTCCCAATATTTAACTGGCTTGGTTGTGCG
Organism: Cytophagales bacterium; assembly: GCA_043760595.1. GTDB lineage: Bacteria > Bacteroidota > Bacteroidia > Cytophagales > Spirosomataceae > Arcicella. The sequence continues at coordinate 4,230 of JAYUOX010000432.1, read as the reverse complement.
TTAGATTTATTGAGTGATTGAAGTAATTGAACTCCTGCAAATTGATTTCTCACATTACCGTAGCCCATATGATTTGTTGCTCCATCATCACCTTTATTAGAGGTTTCAAAATTGTGTGATAATCCCATATTATGCCCAAATTCATGAACCATATTTCCTGCCACACCTGCCACATTACCTGCTTCAACATAAGCTACTTTACCTCCTATGTCAGCTAAACCACCAGCTTGACCGCCTTTTGCATCCATTCCAGTTACATTATCTACGACAACCATCAAATGGTCGGTACTCTTAACATCTGACATACTGCTAACACTTCTTACGTCAATATCTCCCGCCTGAAATGCTATTTGGGTTTTATCTCCTGCACTAAATGAACCCGTTAAAGATTTGGTTAATTGATTGGTAAAGCTACTTACAGCACTTTGATAGTCTTTACTACTCATACTCGAAGAGTTCATCACTGCCATAGACACATTAATATTATAGGTAATGGTAGTTATACCCGTTTTCTTATCCGTTGTTTCTCCTGCCTTGCTAAAACCTATATCTCTACCATCGGGGTCAGTGTATAAAATCGGATTATTTGCCACGAAATTATATCCACTTAAATTGTAATAATTTTCAGCGTGGGGGTCAATTACGCCCCAACGTCCAATAATTGGGTCGTACATTCTTGCACCAAAATCATACTCACCTGTCTGTTCAATAAATTCTTTGCCTTGGTAGGTGAAATTATTTCGCTTACTGGCGTTACTTTGGTAGGTAAGCCCTTTCAGTTCTTCGCCCCAAATACCAAAATTTTCAGTTTGTGTGATTTTGGCAACTCCCAAAGAATCCCTAAACATTACCCTAACATTGCCCAAATGGTCTTGAATACCATACTCATATTCATTTTGGGCATTGATTCTGCCTTCATCAATTCCAATTTGATAAAGTGTATTTGCTTTATGAATTAAGTTTCCAAAATAATCAGTCCAAGTGCCATCTTTTGCTTTTTCTCTTAGTTTCGTTCCTGTGGCATCATACTGATATTCAATGGTTTGGTTATTTGAAAACGTGATTTTCTTTGGCTTTTTCAAATAATTGTATTCAATCGCAATTCCTTTATTGGCATCACTAATCAAACTTCCATCCAAAGAGTATGTATAATCATTCCCAGCAACATCACTAAAACTCGCCACATCATTTGCCCCATCTTCAACTTTCAGAATTTTATTTGAATTACTGTTATAAGTATAATTCAAATTATCGACCAATCCAAAGGTATTATTGGACTTCCAACCATTTCTGGAAAGATTGGTAATGTTTCCATTAAAATCATAGTTTACGTTGTTCAAAGAGTAGTTTTCTCCTGCATTTGTACTGCCAAAAATTCCAGATTTTATTCTCGATGCACCGTCATAATTATATTCAAAACTTCTTTCTTTTTCATCAATATTACTCTTCCAATATTGCTTTCTAATGTTGCCATCAAATAGTCTTGCCGTTGTTGCGTGTTTTCCACCAACAACCTTGCGACAGCAACGTCCCGAATACATTAGCGTCTGATAATCAAATGGTTATACTTAAATATAGAGACAAAAACTGTTCGTCCGATGGCTGTCGCACGAGTCGTTGGTGGAAAACACGCAACGACGGCGGGGCTACTTCTTTTCTCAAAAAGGAACACCAACAAAGGCAAAAATGCTAAATTTTAATATTTGTTGTTTTTTTTTCATTTTTAATATCCACTTGAACCCTTCTGAGTATCATTATTTACATGAGGAGTTATGATTGGTTTATTATTTACTGTTCCTGTATTAAGATAATTGTTAATAATTTTTACAGCCGCTGGTGCAAATGTGTTATCAATGTTTGTATGATTAACAGCACTTGATGCTCTCATATTTATAACATTTGTAGCTTTGGGATTTTCCGCTGAATAGTCTTGCCGTTGTTGCGTGTTTTCCACCAACAACCTTGCGACAGCAACGTCCCGAATGCGTTATCGCTTGATAATCAAATAGTTATGCTTAAATATAGAGACAAAAACTTTTCGTCCGATGGCTGTCGCACGAGTCGTTGGTGGAAAACACGCAACGACGGCGGGGCTACTTCTTTTCTCAAAAAGGAACACCAACAAAGGCAAAAAGTTGATATAGTATTTTCGTGATTTTTCTCAGTCGAAGAAGAACACCCGAGATTTAGAATTAACAAGAATAAATAAATGAGTTTCATTTTTGATTTTGTTTAAAACATAAGGTTAATTATCGTCCCATGTTTCCATTTTAATTAAAGTAGAATCTCTAAAATGAAAAATAATATAAGAATCAGTATTGTCAATTTTAATCTTAAATTTTTGAACTCTATTTTCAATTATTGCTTTATTTGTTAATGCAATTTTATTTTTTATATAATTCATTTTATCTCCAATTTTGAAAGAATTTAAACTATACTCTTTTTCTTCAATAGAAAAACCAGAAAGTTTATTTTTATGGAAATCAAATTTATTTCCCCCATAATATAAGCTTACCAAATCAGAATCATCAAAGTCATTATTTGTATTGATGGTTTTGCTTGGTTTCCCAAATTCACGTAAAAAAAATGTTTTATCAATACCCATTGGTACTCTATTAATCCTCATTTTTTTGTATGAAATTGTAGAATCTATTACTTGATCAGATGCAACAACTTCATGAGTTTTAATTGAATTTTCTTTTTGACCACAATTGACTAATAAAGTGGTTAAAAACATTGTTAAGATTTGTTTCATTTTTTGAGAGGGATTAAGGGGATAAATACTCGATTAACTTGTGTTGCATCTACTTCGGCAACATTATTTATTAGAATAGATGGTTTAGGGGTTGCAGGTATTGGATTTCCTTTACTATCAAATTTCGTCTCCATAAATTGTTCAGGGTCTATTCTCGTTCCTACCCCACCGCCAGAAGGTTTAAATGTTGAAGTTGTTGACGCTTCAATATGAGTATGAATTTCATTTTCACTCATATTTGCAGCATTTCCAGTATTACCACCTTCTCCAACTTGCTGACCTACTTTTACTGGGTCTCCTTTTTTTACAGTTACTTTATCTAAATGCCCTTCCATGATAAATACTGAACTACCATCTGATTTAGTCGTTTGGACAGTTACAGTATTCCCAAAACTATTTTCTTTGTATTCTCCTGGTGAAAAGCTGGAAACTACACTTGTTACTTTTCCTTCAACCATACTTCCAACAGGGTCTCCTTTTTTTAGTAAAATATCAACTCCATAATGATGTCGTACACTACCATCATTGTTGATTCTATCTTGTTTCATAAATCTACTTTTGTTCAAACTTCCACTAGTAGAGCGAATTCTTGGATTTTTTACAGGGTCACCTCCAAACATTCCATCAGGGTCGATAAATCGTATCGGATTATCATATGTGTAACAATAAACTGACCATCTTCTTGATAGTTCACTTTTGGGGTCAATCTGCCAAAATCTGGGAGTAAGAGGGTCATACATACGTGCATGAGCATCAAATACATTTATCCCAAAATCATTCTCCTTTTCATACGTTGAAAAATTGAAATTATTTTTTGTAGGCCTGGAATAATTGATACCTTCTAATGACTCGCCCCAAGACCCATGATTTTCATATTGTGTAATTTTTGCAATACCCAAAGAATCCTTAAAAGCCACCCTCAAATTCCCCAAATGATCAGTAATATTATACTCGTATTCACCATCTACAATCCTTCCTTCATCATGTAAAGTTTGATACAAAATGCCATCCTCATAAATCTCATCTTCCTCATAATCAGTATATTTACCAGTAGATAAAGTCTTTTTCAACTTCGTACCACCTGCATCATATTCATACTCTATCCAACGCCCCCCCGTGAGCGTTATTTTTTCGGGTAATTTCAAATAATTGTAGTCAATTTGGGTGATTTCTTTGTTATTATCTTTCTTCAAGCTGCCATCTAACCAATATTCATAATCATTTCCTACAACATCTTTAAAGCTGGCTGTCTCACTTGAATTATCATCAACTTTCAATAATTTATTTGAGTTAGAATTGTAAGTATAATTCAAATTATCAATCAATCCGTAAGTGTTATTTGATTTCCATCCATTCCGTGATAGTGCCGTAATATTCCCATTAAAATCATAATTCACATTATTCAAAGAATAGTTTTCGCCCGCTACATTACTTCCGTAACTTCCTGATTTTAAACGAGATGCACCATCATACGA
>JAYUOX010000431.1:0-7478 GCA_043760595.1 Cytophagales bacterium | reverse complement strand
GCCTGTTTCGCCTTCGTAGGGGGGCTTTTAAGTAAATCTACAGGGAATGTTTTGAATGTAGATGGTGGGGTAGCGATGGCTTTTGTGCGGTAGCTTAGCTATTGGCACGCAGATTACGCAGATGCAAGCAACGCAGATTTAAAAGGATTTTTTATTTATCTGCGAAAATCTGCGTTGCTTGCATCTGCGTAATCTGCACGGTCCGCCGTTGCGGTGCCAATAGATAAGCTACCGCACGAAAGCCATCGCCACTCCACCATCTACATTCAAAACATTCCCCGTAGATTTACTCAAAAGTCCCCCCACGAAGGCGAAACAGGCATTTGCTATGTCGTCTGGCAAGATTGATTCACCTAATAATGTACGTTTTGCGTAGTAGGCTGGCAGTTCTTCAACTGTGATTCCATAAGCCTTCGCACGACCTTCTGCCCATCCGCCTGCCCAGATATTTGAGTCGGCAATAACGGCATCTGGATTGACTACGTTTACTCTGATTTTATCCGCTCCCAACTCAGCCGCATTCAGTCTCGAAAGATGCAATTGAGCCGCTTTCGCTGAACCATATCCCGCATTATTTGGTCCTGAAACTAAGGCATTTTTACTGACAATATTCACAATATCGCCCCCAAATCCTTGTTTTTTCATCACTTCAACGGCGGCTTGGGTTACGAAAAATTGCCCTTTCACTAAAATATCATACAACTTATCCCAATCTTCCAAGGTATGATTTTCGATGGTTTTTGAGATACTGATTCCTGCATTATTGACGATAATATCCACTCCACCAAAAGCCAAAGCCGCCGCATCCATTGCTGATGAAATACTCTTGGAATCCGTTACATTTAATAAAGTTGTAGATACAGAATCTTTACCAAATTTCTTGATAAATTCTTCCTTTGCACCTGCCAAACGTTCTTCGTTAATATCATTCAAAACTACGCAAGCACCTTCTTCAGCAAACTTTTTGGCGATGGCTTTTCCGATACCTCCCGCAGACCCCGTAACCATCGCCACACGTCCAGAAAGGGCTTTTGGCTTAGGTTGGCGTTGTAATTTTGCTTCTTCCAACAACCAATATTCGATGTTAAAAGCCTCTTGTCGTGGCAATGCGGTATATTCAGAAATCGCCTCCGCACCCTTCATTACGTTGATGGCATTGACGTAATATTCAGAAGCCAAACGAGCGGTATTTTTATCTTTCGAGAAGGTAAACATCCCAACGCTTGGATACAAAATCACCACAGGATTTGGGTCTCGCATGGCGGGCGAGTTGGACGGTCCGTCGCCACGGTGTTTGCAGGTTTCGTAGTATTGCTTATAACCCTCTCGATATTCAGAAAATACACCATTAAGATATGCTAAACTCTCAACTGATAACGGTTCGCTGTCCGACTGATTACTGGTAACTGATAACTGATTACTGGTAACTGATAACTGTTCTGGGTCTAAAACTAAGGGAGCAATTTTAGTACGTAAAAAATGATCAGGACAAGAAGTTCCAAGTGGTGCAAGTTTTGATAAATCATTAGAATTAATAAATTCTAAAATTCTGGCATCATCAGTAAAATGTCCAATCATTTTGCGTTCTGATGAACAATATCCTCTTAGAATTGGAGCAATTTTAGCGGCTTTTTCTTGACGTTCTTCCGAAGAAAGAGAGACTATTTTTTGTCCACCGAATACGTTTTTATAATTACTTTCTAAATATTCAGCACATTTTTCTATTACGTCCAATGTGTTCACATAACTTTCAAAGGCAGTATCTCCCCAAGTGAAAAGTCCGTGTGAGCCGAGCATAATTCCTTTCAATTTTACACCTTTTTCAGCGGCTTTGTTCAGGCAAGTTCTTAATTGTAAACCTAAGTCAAAACCTGGACGTTGCCAGCCTACCCAACCAATTTCTCCATTGAATAATTCTTCGGTGATTTTTGCCCCGTCTTTTGCCGCCGCAATGGCGATTGCAGCATCTGGATGGAGATGGTCAATATGTTTGAAAGGAAGAAAACCGTGCAAAGGCGTATCAATTGAAGGGGCTTTTGAGGCTAAATCAAAGATGCAATGATTGAATAATTCAACCATTTTATCTTCTGTTTCTATACCTTCGTAAACGTTCTCCAAAGCCAATAATCTATCCATATAAAGGGCAGCACAACCCGATTTGGTCAAAGTTCCAATATTACCACCAGAGCCTTTTATCCACATTACTTCTACGTTCTTGCCCGTGAGTGGGTCTTTGTCAGTAATTTTTACGGATGTATTTCCTCCACCATAATTAGTCAATCGGAGGTCAGCCCCCAAGAGGTTTGAACGGTAGATAAATAAATCTACTTCGTTATTGATTTGAGCGGCTTTTGTGTCATCCCAGAGATAGGACACGTGTTTGTAAGTCTTCATATTTTCATTTGTAATGATGCAAAACTAAAATCACGACCTCCTGAAACCGTCCTGTACTATCATGTTGGGTTTGGGGATTATGAACAAGAAGAGGTTTAGGAATTGAGACATAATTTTACAATATTTTGGTAAATTAATTCTATAATTTGGTAGATATTTTATAAAATACTACCTTGTATTCAAACAAAAATAACTATGCAAAAAGGCTTTATTATCGTATTATTTTCAATGCTTTGTTTCAGTACAAAAGCACAACAGATTTTTGTGAATGGGCAAAATCTTACTACTTTTAAAAACATCAGTTACATTACCGTTAAAGTTCAAAAAACGTGGATGACGACTCGTTTTTCAGCTTTTTTGGATTATGGACAAGGAACATCCGACAGTCAGCAAGAAATGACGGATGCTGCGAAAAAGCCGCTATTCTTTAAAAGTAAAGTAGAAATTTTCAACCTTTTAGACCGTAATGGTTGGGATTTGATTGACTCTTATGAAGAAACGAAGGATAGTAAAGTGTTTATTTTACATATTTTTCGGAGGAAGAAGTAAATTGATTTATTTCAGTACCAAATTTTACTACTTATCATTATCAAATGAGGATAGAAGAGCGAGAATTATTGATTAATATTATTGCTAATTGTAGCAAAAAGTAGGGGCGTGTCGCATACGCTCATTATCAGAATTTGGGCGTATGCGATACGCCTCTACGGTTCAACAACAATGTTTTCATTTTCAAAACCCTTTTAAATAATATGAATAACGTCAACAGAAGAGATTTTATCAGTAAAACTGCCTTGGCTTTGGGCAGTTTTTATATAGTACCTCGCCATGTTTTGGGTAAGGGATTTATTGCTCCAAGTGATAAATTGAATATTGCAGGCGTTGGAATCGGTGGAAAAGGCATGAGCGATATTAACAATGCTTGGAATAATGGAGCAAACAATGTGGTGGCTCTGTGCGATACTGACCTTAATTATCCTGGGGCGGTTGCCATGTTTAATAAGCATAGTGGTGCAAAAAAATACCAAGATTTTAGAAAAATGTTGGATCAATCGGGTAAGGATATTGATGCCGTAATCATCTCAACGCCCGACCATACCCACGCCGTAATTGCGATGGCGGCAATGGGTTTGGGCAAGCATATTTACGTCCAAAAACCAATGACACACAATATTTATGAAGCCAGAACTTTGACTGAAACTGCCCGTAAACAAAAGGTGGTAACACAAATGGGTAATCAAGGAGCATCGTGTAACGAGCAAGTTCAGATTCAGGATTGGGTGAATAAGGATTTTCTTGGAGATATTCATACGGTCAATGTTTGGACAAATCGCCCTGTTTGGCCCCAAGGAATTTCTGTTCCGAAAGAAAAGCATGAAGTCCCCGCAGGTCTGGATTGGGATTTATGGCTCGGACCCGCCCAAATGGTTGATTATCACAACAAAGCCTACCACAGTTTCAAGTGGAGAGGTTGGTGGAATTTTGGAACGGGGGCATTGGGAGACATGGGTTGCCACTTGATTGACCCGCCTTTCAAGGCATTGGGTTTGGGCTATCCCACGGAGGTTCAATGTTCTTCGGGGTCGGTGTTTGAGCGAGATTGGGTGCCTGAATATTTTCCAGAAAGTTGCCCTCCGAGTTCAGCGGTTCAGTTGAAATTTTCGGCTACCCCTAAAACCAAATCCGAGGTTACGATGACTTGGATGGATGGTGGCATCAGACCATTTTTCCCAGATTTAGTACCATCAACCGAAATCATCGGTTGGGAAGATGGCACGAACAACAATGGATTTATGATTCACGGAACGAAGGGCGTGATTACGGGTGGCTTGTTTGGAGCAAACGCCAAAGCCTTCTTGAAAAGTGGCGATAAATTGGAAGTCATTAGAGATGAAAACTATCGTCCAAATGAATACGGACATCAAACCAAGTGGGCAGATGCGTGCAAGGCAGGGTTCAATTCAGCGGCTCACAAGGCTTTAACATCCTCTTTTGATTATTCTGGACCACTTACCGAAACCGTTTTAATGGGTAATTTAGCGATTCGCTCTTATATGAATCGAGTTACGGATGCCAACGGAAAACACACTTTCCCAGGCAGAGTAAAAATGAAATGGGACGGGGCAAACATGAAAATTACCAATTATGATGCTGCCAATCAGTACGTTTCACGGCAATATCGTGAGGGTTGGAAGTTGGTGTAGTTGATTTGGGTGGGGGTACATTTCATAAATAAAATGGTTAGTGAGTCATTCGCTAACCATTTTTATTTCCTACATACTTCTCATCCATTGTAACAATTCTCCGAAAGACTTACCTTTGCAGAATCCATTTCCACAAAAACTGTTCGTCAATTGTTATTCAAGGATATTCCAGGACTTCATAATTTAAAAAATACCCTCATCCACTCCGTTGAAGCCAATCACGTGGCTCATGCTCAATTGTTTCATGGGGGCGTGGGAAGTGCCAATTTGGCTCTGGCTTGGGCGTATTCCACGTATATCAATTGTGAGGAACGAACTGAAATAGACGCTTGTGGGCGTTGTGCTTCATGTGTGAAGATGGCAAAAATGGTTCATCCTGATATTCACCATATTTTTCCAACCCCAAGTGCCAAAGAAACCATCTTGGAATTACTCCCGACTTGGCGAAAATTTTTGATAGAAAGTCCCTACCGAAGCATGACCGACTGGTTGGAATTTACGGGTGTAACGGGCAATAAACAAGGTATTATCCCTATCAAAGAGGCTCACAATATCATCGAAAAAGTGTCATTGAAAGCCTTTGAAGCAGAATATAAAATCCTCATAATTTGGCAACCCGAATTGATGAATATTGAATCGGCGAACTCTTTACTGAAATTATTAGAAGAACCTCCCGCCAAAACCTTGTTTATTTTGGTTTGTAATGATACCAACAAATTACTGACTACAATTCTTTCTCGTACACAACGCATCGTGATACCCGCCTTCACAGACGAAGATGTGATTGAATATTTGACTAAAAAACAAGGCGTTGAACCCGACAGAGCCAGACAAGTAGCGTATTTATCAGAAGGAAACCTCTCAAAAGCCTCAGAATTAGTCAATTACGAAGGCGAAAGCAAACATCTCTGGTTTGCGACGTGGATGCGGTCAGCTTATAAACCCGACATCGCTCATTTGATAAAATTAGCGGATGAATACGATGCTTTTCCAAAAGAATACCAAAAAGGAATGTTGGAATATGGACTTAATATTTTTAGAGATTTGTTACTCTGGAAAAACGGGGCAGAGTCATTGGTAAGGCTTGAAGGCGAAGAATTAACCTTCGTCCAAAACTTCTCAAAAGCCGTCAAAGCTGAGGCTATTGAACTGATAGTGAACGAATTAAGTAAAACCCATTACTATTTAGAACGCAACGGACGAGCCAAAATTTTACACTTGGACTTGTCTTTGAGCATTGCACGAATGTTTAAGAAATAGGGTATATTTGTTTCTCAAATCAAATTGTAAGAACATGAGCAAAAAAGAACTAATTAAACAAACAGTGAGTCAATTAGAAAAATTGCCTACTGAGAAAATAGAGGAGGTTTATGATTATGCTGAATTCATTTCTAAAAGATTTGAAGAGTCATCCCTCATAAAAGGTGTAACAACCATAAATTTAAATTCCACTTCTTTTGCTTTTTTAAGTGATGAGGAGGACTTATATTCAGTTAAAGATTTGAAAGAACGATTTTAATGAAAAAAGGAGACATAATTTTACTGCCATTTCCGTTTATAGACCTTTCAGGAAACAAAACAAGACCCGCTTTGGTACTGATTTCCAGTATTTTAGACGTTACGGTTGCATTTATTACTACTCAAATTGCATGGCAAGATTCTAATGATTTACTGTTATCAGCCAATTCATTAAATGGATTAAAAAGAAATTCATTGGTTAGGTTGTCTAAATTAGCAACGATTGATACTGAATTAGTTTTGGGGAAATTGGGAGAAATATCAGAATCCGAAGTGAAAGAACTTGATAACAATTTAGTTGAAATATTACAAATAACCACTTAGATTTTTATGTTGATAAACAAAACAATAAAATTAGGCACAAGAGGCTCAAAATTAGCCCTTTGGCAAGCAGAATACATCAGAGAAACCTTAGAACGTGGTGGGCTTCAAGTCGAAATCGTTATTATCAACACCAAAGGCGACCAAATCCTTGACCGTTCGTTGTCCAAAATTGGTTCAAAAGGCGTTTTTACCGAAGAATTAGAAGAACAATTACGTTCTGGACAAATAGATATTGCCCAACATTCCGCCAAAGATTTACAGTCTGAACTTTCCGAAGATTTAGAATTAATCGCTTTTACAGAACGTGAACGGGTTAATGATGTTTTGGTAAGTCTTGATAAAAGTCTCAATTTAGCATCTGGAAAATCCTTCGTGGTGGGTACGTCATCCACCCGCAGAGTAGCGATGTTGAAACACTATTATCCTCATATTCAGACAGTTGATATGCGTGGAAACCTTCAAACTCGTATGGCAAAACTCGAAAGCGGTGTTTGTGATGCTCTCATATTAGCGTATGCGGGCGTACATCGGATGGGTTATGAGGAACACATCACCGAGATGATTTCTACGGATAAATTCACCCCAGCCGTTGGGCAAGGCTCAGTGGCTTTGGAGTGTGCTGTGAGTTTAGACCCAGCAAAAAAAGCCAAGATTCGTGAATTGTGTAATCATGCTGAAACCGAGCAACAATTATTGGCAGAACGAGCTTTTTTGAGGCGATTGCAGGGTGGTTGTAGTATTCCAGTATTTGCAAATGTAGCCCCCCTAAGCCAAGCCCCCCCCGTCCCCGAAGGGGGAGCTTCCGAACCAGATTTATCGGAGTCATTAGTTCCCCCTTCGGGGGTTAGGGGGCTTTTGTCTATCACAGGTGGAATTATCAGTTTGGATGGTACTGAAATGTTGAAAGAAACAGTCTCTGGAAATAACCCTCTGGAAATGGGTGAGGCTTTGGCGGAGAAGATTTTGAGTTTGGGAGGAGATAAGATTTTGAAGGAAATTAAGGCAAACATTTAATCAATTTTACAAATAAACATAAAT
>JAYUOX010000430.1:0-7483 GCA_043760595.1 Cytophagales bacterium | reverse complement strand
TAACAAAATAGACCCTGATGAATTTTTAAGTAGTCCCCAATTCCTTAAAATCGCCCGATTGGAGGCTATTCATATTTAAACTTGGCGAACATATTGATAATAGAATCAATTATTTTCCTAAAAAAGGTCAAACATCAAAAGATATTTGACCTTTTTTCATGTCCAAAGGTTACAAAACATTCTTCCACAGGTATATGACTTTAAAACATAACAAATCACAATCATGAAAAACAAAATTTTATCAGTCATTGCTATTAGTGCAACGTTATTAACTTATTCTTGCAAAGGACCAGAAGGTTCAGTCGGACCAGCGGGTGCTGTGGGTTCTGCGGGAGCAAACGGTGCTACGGGGGCAAGCGGTGCTACGGGAGCAAATGGTACGGCGAAAGCGGTATACAGCGATTGGAAGCCATTATCAGTGGATAAAGTTGGCTTATCAAATAAAAATGCAAAAGGCGATTATACCGCTTTGACCTTATCTCCACAGGATGCCAAAGAGCCTTTATTTACAAAAGAAGCCATTAATACAGCGGCAATTTACACGTATGTTAAGTATATGGTTGTGGTTCAAAGTGGTCAAACTATCAATTTAGAAGAAAGAATCAAACTCATCACAAACTCAAATGTTACGATTAATTCTTTGATTTCAGGAAGAAATAAAAATCTATCAACTTCTTATTCTATCAACCTTCTTTACGACACCGAATATGGCGAAAATTATTTTAACTATACCGCAGGTTTCATTTTTGACGAGTTTTTAAATAGTAACACTCGAACCCTCATTCCTGAATTTCAAGGAAAAGATTTAGCATTTTTTCAGAACATCATGAAATCAAACTCCCAAATCAGACACATGGTAGTCTATGGAAGTGTCAAAGGACGTTTGGCTTCAATCAACATGAATGATTATGAGGAGGTAAAACGTGTTTTGAATTTGAAAGATTGAGGGGCATTTGACTATCGGCAATTGGCTGTTAGCTATCGGCTGGGCAAAACTCGCCCATTAAGTATAATCAATTACTGATTTTACCTTTTAAAAAATCACAGAAATGAAAAATAAATATTTATCAATTATCGTAATTAGTGCCTCATTATTGATTTACGCTTGCAAAGGACCAGATGGTCAAATCGGTCCACAGGGTGCCACAGGTACAACGGGAGTTACAGGTGCGACAGGAGCTACGGGTGCAAAGGGAGCAGACGGTAATGCCAATGTGGTGTATAGCGATTGGAAACCTTTGACCTTGGATAATGACCTTTCTACCAAATCCAGAGGGGATATTGTTCAATTGGTATTGTCTCCGCTTAATCCAGCAGAGCCTTTATTTACGAAAGAAGCAATTAATACGGGGTCTATTTACACCTACGTAAAGTTTAATGCCTTAGTTTTTAATGAAAGTACCCAAACCTACGATTTAGTAGAGAGATTTAAACTTTTAACAGGTTCTTCGGTTGAAAGCTCATCTTTAATCCCTGGGAGAAATAAAAGTTCGTTTTTCTCCTACACTCCTACGCAGATTGTGAATGTGGAATATCGAGAAAATTACTTTAATTATGTTTTATTTAATAACTTAACTGAAAGGAATACAGTCTCAAAACCAGTCCCAGAATTTCAAATGAAAGACATAGCTTTTTTCAAGAAGACATTAATGTTAGAAACCACCCTACTCATCAGACACGTAATAATCAACGGAACCACAAAAGGACGTATGGCTTCCGTTGATATGAACGATTATGAAGCGGTGAAAAGGGAATTGAATTTGAGGGATTAAGATTTAGAAAAGGGTCAAACATCGAAAGATTTTTGACCTTTTTTGTGCTTGAAGGTTACAAAAAATTAGAACTGAGGTATGTGATTCTAAAACATAACAAATCATCATTATGAAAAATAAAATCTTTACCACAATCTTTTTTTGGGCTATTTTCCAAGTATCAGCTTTTGCCCAAATGGGTATCAATTCCACGGGAGCAGCCCCTGCCAGTTCAGCCATGTTGGATGTCAGCAGCACCTCAAAAGGCTTTTTGCCTCCCCGCATGACAACCGCCCAACGTACCGCTATTACCTCACCAGCATCAGGTTTACTCGTTTTTGATACCAGTTTAAATCAACTCTATATTTTTTCAAGTGGTAATTGGGCAACAGTTGCCGCCCCTTCTTATCCAAGATTAAGTTCTGATGCTATTGACGCTTTATCAACGCCCCAAACGGGTGATTTGGCTTATGATTTAACCTTTAAATGCCTAAAATATTATAACGGAACAAAATGGCTCTGCACCAATCAAGACCCTTGCAACACCTTGCCAAATTCAACAGCTTGGGCGGCATTAGGAACGGGTGGTATTCAACAGGGTAATTCAATAACGGTTGATAGTCAAGGAAATGTTTACATCACGGGGCAATTTGGAGGAACGACTATCTTTGGTTCAATCAGTTTGACAGCTACGGGCAGTTCTAATTCTAATATTTTTGTTGCTAAATATAATTCTTCTGGCGTTGTGCAATGGGCAGTGAGTGCTGCAAGTAGTGGTGGTTATGATAAAGGAACTGGAATTAAAGTCGATGCTGTTGGTAACGTTTATGTAACTGGTATGTTCTCAAACACAGCAACCTTTGGTAGCACACCTTCCATATCGGTTACATCAGCGGGCAGTTCTGATATTTTTGTTGCCAAATACAACAATTTTGGAATTGTTCAATGGGTTCAACGGGCAGGAGGTACAGGATATGACCAAGCCAGTTCTCTTGCCTTGGATGCGTCAGGAAATATTTTAATTACTGGAAATTTTGTAAATACAGCTTCTTTTGGAGCTACAACGCTTACTTCGGCAGGAGGTTCTGATATTTTTGTAGCAAAATGCAATAATACTGCGGGTACTTTCTCGACTGCTAACAGTGCAGGTGGGGTTGGGGCTGATGGTGGAACTGCCATTGGTATTAATTTAGGGGGTATATTTTTAACAGGGTATTTTTCTGGTACTGCAACTTTCGGTAGTACATCCTTAGTGTCAGCGGGTAATACGGATATCTTTTTAACCAAATATAGCCCTGTCTCAAATACATGGGATCAATCTTTCAGAATGGGAGGAATAGGAGCTGATGTTGCCAACGCTATCGTTATGGAACCTGGAACTGCTAATTATTACATTGCTGGGGGCTTTGAGGATATTATTTCTTTTCCCACGGTAATTGGTTCTAATTTTCCCCCACTCATTGGTGCTAACTCAATAACTTCATCTGGAAGAAGAGATATTTTTGTTGCTAAATTTACTGCTGGTGCTGGTCTTCCAAATAATAAATGGGTGCAACGTAGTGGAGGGGCAACAAGTAATGACATTGCTAATGGATTAGCTTTGGATGCTTCTGGAAACGTGTATGTTACTGGAACATTTTCAGATATGGCTACGTTTGGTTCAACAACGCTAATTCCAGAAGGAATGGATGACATATTTACGATGAAATATGGAACTAATATAAATAACAATGCAGGTATTTTTAAGTGGGTTCAGAAAAATGGTAGTATAGCATTTGATAATAGTTCTTCAATTGCCTGTGATGCTAATAATAACATTTATGTAACGGGTTATTTTAATGGTAAAATATGTTTTGGTTCAACCATACTTAATGGTTCAGCAACTTATACAAATCCAGATTTATTTGTGGGACGTTTAAAAGAATAAGAATACCATCTTTCACACCAACAAAAAAACGCAAGGCTCAAACCTTGCGTTTTTTTATTACTTATTCACCAAAATCTTCCACTTCGTTTTCCATTTATCCACCGTACTTATCTTAAATTTATAATCATTCCTGGACTCAATGTTTTTCAATAATTCATCCGCTTTTTGATATTCTTCTGATTTGACTAAGGCAACTACCGAATACCAATCGGCGGCATCTTTGTAGTATGGTCGGAGGTTTGTTTGAGCTTTAATTGCTTTAAAACTCTCATATAGCAGATAAGAATTTTTCACATCACCATTCTCTAATTTTGTAATCGTTTCATCAAATTTCTTTAACACAACATCCTGATTTTCAATATTTCCTCTTTCAGTTTCGGATGAAATAGGTTCGTATTTTACATCATTAAAATTCAAAAAACAGACCATCGCCACCGAAGCTGCCACAGAGAAACCACCCGTAATTTTCCAGAAATTAAGTTTTTTTACAAGCAAAATTTCTACTGGTTCGCCCCATTCAGCCATTTTTTGTTGATGAATGCTTTTTATCTCTTCTCTCAATCGTTGGCGTTCGGCAATGCTTTTCAGTAAAGAAAGTTTTTCAACATCATCTTTCAACAATGAATCTCCTTCTATTTTTTGCGTAAAATTAGCCCTCTCCTCCTCCGACATTTGCTGACTGAGATATTGCTGAATTTGGTCTAATATTTCTGGATTACTGTTCATTTCAGGAACGGGTAAATAATAAGTTATAATGATTGGTATGAATTATTTTATTGATAGTTCGAGGGCATTTTGAGGGGAATAGCATCGCTATTTACCGAAAAATACCCTCGAACTATCGGTAAAAGAAACTTAGAAAGCGTTATCACTTATTGTTTACACATTCCTTAATAATTGTTTCGTGATTTTTTCTAAGCAATCACTTTTTGTGTTGCGTACACTCGCCTCTGATTTTAGTTTGCCCTCTGCCATCATTACTTCCGCTATTTCTTTTCCACTCATGCCGTCCACGAGCCACAGCGTAAATATTTGTTGGCAGTTTTTCCCCGCCTTTTCAAAGATTTCCAAGTAATAATCCCACTTTTCTTTTGCCACCATCAAAAGGCTGATGTCCTCTTCTTCTTCGTCAGATTCGCTACCAAATAAATCTTCCCGATCTCGTCGGTTGCTTTCCTGACTTAGAAATTTATGCCAAAGATTTTTGCAAATTTGGGTCAAATATGCCGCCAAGGGTTTATCGGGTAGAGCCGTATATTTTCCTTCCAAAATATTAGAAACCACTGCCTCCACCGATTCCCAGATGATGTCCTCGGGTTGTTTGACGTAGTCCTGTATATTGGAACGATTGCTTAAAAACTTCATCAAAAATCCACGATTTTGGTCATAAATAGCCCCAATCGCTTGATTACGGTCTTTTCCACCCGTCAAAATTCCTGATACGATTTGTTGGTCAGTAAGATTTTTATTCAAAAGTGGTTGTATCATCATATACTCGTGGTCGATGGTTTTGTAATATTTCAAGTTTAAATATCTGAAAATATTTTCATAATCCAATGAATGCAGTTTGAATCTACGATTTGTAAATAAAAAAACGGAATCATAAACTTTAAGTCGCAGTACCCTTCCCAAGGGTTTTGACCCCTTGGGAAGGGTGAGTCAAGGTATAAAAACGGTTCTGCGACTTAATCTTAATAATTCCGTAAAAAAATCAAGGTTACAAACCTTTTCCTCAAAGGTATATCTCTACAAATCGAACAATTTAACATTCATAAACAAAAGCAGAGATGAACATACCACTCACGCAAAAAGCAGGCAATTCCCATGTGATTATCAATCAAAAATTATCAAAGACTTTGCCTCTTGCAGATATTGTCATGTGTGAAGGGTGTATCAATTATACGATTATTTATATGAATAGTGGTCGTAAAATTGTTTCGGCTCATACCCTAAAGTCATTTGAGAGTGCATTTAATGAATCAGGGTTTACCCGTATTCACCGAGCGTATCTTATTAACTATCAGCATTATAGTAGTTTTGATAGAGATAGTAATTTGGTTTTGATGAAAAATGGTGTCGCCTTGAACGTATCTCGCAGGCGATTGAAAGCCTTTCGAGAAGAGCTATCTAAAAATATCTAAATACCCCTGATTTGCCATTGCCCGCATCTATCTCGTAACGAAGCATGATTTGGTGGAAACCTTCTTTACCCGAAGAAATAGCTCCTGCATTACCAGAACCAGAAAAATCGTAAGCGTAACAAACCTGAAATTTTTTGAGTTGGACTTGAAACGAACCAAGAATAGCAGTATTTGAAAACTCTGAGCCAGTATTTTGATACCAAACACCGATACCGTATTTATCATTTATCCAAGCGGTTGCATTGAGGTCGAAGTCAGTTTTTCCTCCCAAGTTAGAAGAAATTTTCCTGACCAAAGCTCCAGTTTTGATTTTGAAATCGTCATCAATCGTAAAAACATAACCTCCTGTGATAAAAAGTGGGCGATTGTAATTGTCTGAGGCATTGATATTTAGCATCGAAACGCCCAGATAAGCATCATCATTGTTGTAATAAATTCCTCCTCCCAGACTGGAAGTGAATCCCGTTGTGCCAACTCCTCCGCCTCCTGAGCCAATAAAAGCAGGAACTTGCGTAATACCATACTGAATGCCAATCGCTAATTTTCCATCATTGGGTAGCGTAATCCGATAGGCAAAATCTCCGTAGAGTCCTAAATTGCCAAGCAGGGCTGTACCACCATTTCCCAAAGCCTGTTCAGCATTGTAGGCTTGAAAACCAATTGCCATTTTGTCATGGGCGATGGGCATATCAAAGTTAAAAAACTGTTGGGTGGTTGAAGCCACGCCCAAAGCCCCAAACAAAGGTCTTTTGCGATAAATCCCTGATATACTTATTACTTCACGACTTCCTGCATAGGCAGGATTGACGTTGAGGGGCATAAACGGATAAGTGATATACAACTGGTCTTGTTGTGCCTGTGTATAAAAAATCTGTGCGAATAGGAGGATTGTTAATAGATATTTGAGTGTCTTGTTCATAATTTTGTTTTTCTTTGGAAACACAATTTACGAAAAAAGCCCCGTTCTGATTAAACAGAACAAGGTTTTTTATATGATTCTGAATCAAAAAGAATGATGGACGTTAATTAACAAAACGAAACATAAACTCATGTACATAGATTTTCATACCCACAAACCCATTTACAACAATAATCCAGATATTTTGGAGGTGATTTCTATGCATAAAAATGTGAAATACGAGAAGGAATATTTCACCGTAGGGCATCATCCGTGGTGGACAGAAAGACCGCTTTCAGAACACGATTTACAGAATTTAGAAACTTTATTATTGGATAAATTTTGCCTCGGAATCGGGGAGTCAGGGCTTGACAAACTCAAAGGTGCATCCAAAGAAATCCAAGAGGAGGTTTTTTATCAACACATTATGTTGGCGAATAAGCACGATGTTCCCCTCATTATCCATTGTGTACGACAGTATGATCAGGTGATTAATTTCAGGAAAAAATATGGCAAAACGCCTTGGGTAATTCACGGTTTTAGGAGAAATATTCAATTAGTAAAGTCCCTCATCGACCAAGGAATTATGGTTTCGGTTAGTCCTTTTGAACGTATGAATGAGAGCTTTGTGGAAATGTTAAAGTTCTTACCCTCAGATAGTTACTTCGTCGAAACGGATAGTGAGTATTCTCTAAATATCATACAGCGTTATCAAATCATAGCGGATTTGAAAGCGATTGATTTGGAGGATTTGAAGGCACAAATG
>JAYUOX010000429.1:0-23039 GCA_043760595.1 Cytophagales bacterium | reverse complement strand
CGGTTAATTCCCCGTTTCAACGCTGGCAGGATTCAAAACCCTGCCAGCGTTAATCGGACAAATTTCTTAAGTTGACAGCATTGGTATCGCATACGCCCCCTACAAGTGTTAATCAGAATCCTATTTCTTCAAAGTCCCTTCAAACAATTTAAAAATCCGTTTATATTCATCCATCCAAGAAGTTGGTTCCACAAAACCGTGGTCTTCCATCGGATAGGAAGCCAATTCCCAATTATCTTTTTTGAGTTCGATAAGTCGTTGTGAAAGTCGGACGGCATCTTGGTAGTGAACATTTACGTCCACCATGCCATGACAAATCAAGAGATTTCCTTTTAAGCCTTCAGCAAAATAGATTGGTGAACTTTTTTTATAAGCAATGGAGTCAGTTTGTGGTTCGTTCAAAATGTTTGAAGTATAACCATGATTATACGCCGCCCAATCCGTAACGGGTCTTAAAGCCGCCCCAGCCACAAAGACATCGGGTTTGATGAACATTGCCATCAGCGTAATAAATCCACCATAAGAACCTCCGTAAATTCCAATTTTTTTAGGGTCAATACCTTGTTTTTCAATGAGATACTTCGCTCCGTCCACATTGTCGGAGAGGTCTTTTCCACCCATAAAACGATAAATTCCAGTACGCCAATCTCGCCCATAACCCGCCGAAGCACGATAATCAATATCCAGAACCGTGTAACCATTGTCCACGAGCATATTGTGGAACATATATTCCCTGAAATACTGACTCCACCATTTGTGAACGTTCTGTAAATATCCCGCTCCATGAACAAAAATCACCGCTGGTTTTTTACCTTCTTCGCCCGTTTTAGATGCGTACAAACGTGCATATACTACTGAACCATCTTCGGCTGGAAAAGTAACTATTTCGGGTTCACGCCACTTGTATTCTTTAAACTGTCGGCTTTGTGATTTTGTGATTTGGGAAGGAGCATCATCAACATTATTTTCCATTAAAAACACCTCCCACGGACGATTTGAGAAGGAATTTAAGAAGGCTAACTTAGTTTCATCGGGTGATAAAACCACTTGATTTGAGCCAGTCATTTTGGTTAATCTCGTGCGTGTACCTCCCCACGTAGCCATGCGGTAGCAATGTTGTTCGCCTGGATGTTCTTCGTTGGTGGTGATATAAAAATTGCGTTTATCCCTTGATAATTGCACCGACTGCACCTCAAATTTCCCTTTCGTAAGTTGCTTACGGGCGGAAGAAGCTAAGTTTACGATATAGAGATGAGAATACCCGTCCGCCTCCGACTGAAAGTAAATCGTTTGGTTATCTCCCAAAAAACCTAACACGCCCGTACCACCCGAAAAGCCAATACCTGGTCCGCCAATCCAAGCCTCATCTCGCTGACGGTCAATGGTTTGCAGTTTACGAGTAACGGGGTCGAGACGCATAATCCAACGGTCTTTATTGTCCTGACTTTTCACCACCACCACACAATATTTTCCATCTTCCGACCAAACGGCATTACTGAAAATGACCTTCCGAGGTTCCAGTTTTTTCTTCGCAGTATCTTTCCTGACGACGGCACTTTTCTTCACGTAATCTTTTAAATAATCTGGTTCGTCAAAAATACCATCAATTTCTTTGGTTAAAACTTGTAGAGAAGTATCTTTTTTGATGTCATAAACCCAAAATTCAAAGGCAGTTTGAACCGCTCCAACTTTTGTGCGAGTAGGCAAATCTTCCGTAAAACCAGACTCCGTAACGTAACTTGGAACGATGGTAGATTTTGTGTCTTTGGCAGGTTTTATGAGACGATAAGTAATGTACTTTTCATCGGGACTTAGTTGAGGTTCAAAAACGGCTTTATCGTCCACAAAAATCTCTTTGGCACGTTTTGGCAAGTCTGCTTTTTGGATTTTATCACCCTCTTTTTTCTTATCAGAACGTTCCTTTAAAATGTCGAACAGACTCAACTGGTCTTGTTTTTGCCATTTTTCTTGCTCGCTTAATTTGGGTTCAGCTTTCTTCGTACCATTCTGAAAATTAGTCAATTGATCAATTTCACCGTTAGCAATCGTGAAACTAAAAAGATTGTTTGCCTTGGTATAAATAATTTTGTCGTCTTTGCCATTAAAGGTTGGATTTGACTCCGTTTCAATGGTATTAGTAATCTGACGAATTCCCATCATTCGACAATCCATCAAATAAATATCTCCGTTTTTGACATAAACTTTTCTGCCATAATCAGTAGAATAATTCCCCTGAGAAGGCAAAGCACGGCGGGTTTGAGGCGAAACTTTAAAAGGCTTTTTCTCAACGACAGATGCCCCGTACAACGAATCAGCCTTGTTTTTTTCAGGATTCCAATTAAAATAAATCGTCTTGGAATCCTCCGACCAGAAGATATTTGAAGGCAAAGCACCGATAGTAAACTTCGGGTCTTGCATGATTTGCTCAATGGAAAGATTTTGAGCTTTTATACTGAAAATTAGGGCGGTTGTTAGGAAGGTTAGGAATGTTTTTTTCATGGGATTTATTAAACTTGAACCCTAAATTAGTGAAAATCCGTGGTTTTTGCGGTTCTCTGACAGCTTTTGTGGAATAACCGATGTGGATATTTCTATACCGTACAAATCATATCAGAGCCGTCTCTATTTAAAGTTTCCCTTAAAATCCACCTCTAATTTATGAAATGGGTCAATCAACTTATCAATCAAATCCGCCAAAATCGCACGAGTGATGGGTTGGTTTCGGTCTGGATAATTTTTCATGATTGATTGCAAATAATCAGAGGGAACGGGTTGTATTTTAGTAAGAATCTCAAAGGCATCATCGGCTACTAATTTTTCGGACATTACTTGCTCATTGGCTTGCATTTTTAGATTTGGACAAATGACTTTTAGGGCATTAATTACTTCACCATTGCTCATGACCGAATCTGGATAAAACCACGTCTGATTAGACCATTTGTAGTTTTTGCCTTCTCCCTTCAATATCCCCGTCGCCCCAATTCGTTGGATGGCTTCAAAGTTTGGATGCTCTGGTTTTACATCCAAAAAGGGCAATAAATATGCCTTTGATTTCAAGAGATTATCTTGTACTTTTCTAATAGAAGCCTGTCTGGGTAGTACTCGTTCTTGTACACACATCGCCGCCAATATACCCGCCGCTTGCCCAATACCCATCACCACGGGTTGTAGGCGACTTGCTCCGTTCACGATGTTTGAAACCGAGATAGATTTCTCCACAACTATCAGATTATCAACCCCTTCTGGAATCAAACTGCCCAGCGGAATACTAAATGAAGGCACAGGAACAAAGTACAAATCAGGGGCATTGGTATTTTTGCCATGATGCTGGTCGATGGGGTAATCTCCCACGGCAATCCCCGTTCTGTACAGTGGCTCAGGTTGGTCATACGGCTTCTCCAAATGGTTCATATTTGGGCGAGCCAATCCTTGTATTCTTCGACTTTCACGGTGATACGGCATCATCGGAAGTCTGTCATCGGTCTGAAATTCATCCGAAAGACCCAAGGTTTTCCACCCCAATTCTGTTTGCATAAAATACACAAACCCCAGCGTATGTTCTTTGGCTTTTTTGATGGCTTCTTCACGCTGTATATCATTCATTTCAAGCATATTTGCGTAAAAATCATTACCATTAATGGGCCAATTTATCATGTATTTTCCGTTCTGTAACTTACCATAGGTCTTCATTTGTTCGCAGTCCCAAAGACGTGGCATCTTTTTGTCAGGGCATAATTTTTCACAGGCACAAATGAAGTCCTCTTTTTTGTAATTAATTGGTTTACTGATAGTTACATCTTTGTTAGATTCTTTCAAAACAACTACATACGTCAAATCTTGGACGATATTATTGGCTTTTTCGGGGGCAATTCTTTCGTTGTAAGTAGTCTTTGATTCCATTCCAATATCATACTTTACCCCCACTTTTGCGGCAACATCTCCCAATTCTGTTCCATCAATTAGTATATCAGCATTTATCGTAACATCATCACTAAAATCAACAGTCCAACCCCCAGATTTTCTTTTGATATTTAGCATTTTCATGGAAGAAATTACGCTCAAATTTTTCTCCTTTGCACACATATCACGTAATATTTTTTGAGCTACCGCAGGTTCAAACATCACCTTACTGACCCAACCCGAAGCCAGAGCCTCTTCGCTTCCGTAATGGTTGATTAATTTACCACGAAATTCAGCCCAAAGCCCCGAAGGCAGACTATGATTTCCGTCAATGGCACTTACACCCGCCGAGGTCATCATACCCCCAAGCCATCCTGTTTCCTCCACGATGATGGTCTTTACACCCATTCTGGCAGACTGGATTCCTGCCATAGTACCACTCGTTCCTCCACCAATAACCAAAACATCGGTACTGAACCTACTTTTGTCAGGATATACATTTTTTATTGAAAAAAATAAAAAAATAAAACTTAAAATCGTCTTCATGGCACAAAAATTGTGAAATCGTTAATACATTTTGGTAGTTTTTTGTAAAATTTGCAAAACTAATGGACAAGTTCTTTTTAGGATTAAGAACCTGCTTATCCAAAACTTAAACTGTTATTCAATACTTCCTCAATTTGTTAGATTATGCTAAAACACACAATTATCCTTGTTTTCATTGCTAATTTACTACTAATCACTAAAACTTCCGCCCAAGATTTTAAAGGTAAAGCAACCAGTTATCTCACAGAGGCTTACGGTGATACGACCACCTCGGGAGTAATCTTAAACGCAAAAACCCTCACAGCCTCGCACGAGTATTTTCCGTTGGGGACGGTGATAAATATTGTAAATCTAAAAAATAAAAAATCAATTCAAGTAATTATTAATGATAATGAGATTTCGGATGATGATTTAATGATTGAGTTCACCCAAGCGGTTGCACAAGGATTAGGAGTACGAGACCAAGAAATAATTGATGCCAAAATTTCGGTTCTTGCTTGGGGAAAAACATCAAGTAACATTGCCGTAAACTCCACCAAAGAACCCGATTTTAAAGTAGATTTTCGTAAGTATGACTACGTAAAACCCTCCGAACAAAAGAAGAATTGAGTAAACGGTTAATAAACTGATAATCAGAATATTAAAGTCTAAAATACAACCATTTTGTGGCTTACAACACAACAAAAAAGTCCTTTGAACGTTGTTTCAATGGACTTTTTTTTTGTGGGTAATGCTGAAATTTTGCCCGTAATATATTACCTTTGAGTATTCCTAACTATAATTAAAGATAGCTGTTATGAAGTTTCTAAAAACAATTTCAATTCTTACTTACTCTGTTTTAATGAGTTTTTCTCAGTCTTTTGCCCAAGAAGAATACACGCAGGAGGCAAGCGTATATGCCATCGGGCGATACGGAAAGAAAATGGCAAATGGAGATTATTTGAGTAGCCGCCATCGCACTTGTTCACACGATTTTTTGCCAATGGGTACCTTGATCGAAGTTACTAACCTTACCAACAAACGCATCGAAACCGTGGAAGTAAACGGCAAGAGCCAACGGGAAGGCGTTGAACTTACCCATAGCGTAGCCCATGATTTGGGATTGACAGGTGCAAACAAAGCTACTGTTAAAGTGTTTGTGATGAGAAGAGGTGAAGAAAACCCAGTCCCAATACAAGTTGCGGCAGAACGCCCAAGCAGAAGAATGACTTACGGAAGTCAAACTTCTGTCGAGACAATCCCCGTTTTTGTGAATCCAGAACCAGCCCCTTTTGTAGTAGTAGAAAAGAAAAAAGAGCCAGAATTTCCGAAGGAGTTTCCAAAATATGAACCAATGAAATTTGACTCAGTTACGAAAAAAGTTTTGATAAATGGAAAACCAATAACAAAGGAGAAGGACAAGCCTGTTTATCAGGAAAAGATAATTATGAATTAAAACAAAAAGGTCGTTGAAATACAAATCAACGACCTTTTTTTGTTTTTGCTGAATGCTGTAAATCTATACAAACTCTTCTCCCCTCTTCCCCGCATCCGCCACAAAATTCTTCACAAATTGCTCTTGTTCTTTTTCACAAATCATCAAAACATTGTCGTACTCCGCCACGATGTAACCGTCTAATCCTTGCACGACTACCAATCTATCTTTGGGAGTTTTGATGATACTATTCGTTACGCCATAGAGCATTGTTTGTCCATCAACCACGTTTTCGTTTTCGTCTTTATCTGACACTTCATACAACGATTTCCAAGTGCCTAAATCCGACCAACCGAAATCTCCCATAACCATAAAAACGTTATCAGCTTTCTCCATTACGGCATAATCAATCGAAATACTTTCACAAGTTTTGTATTCTTCGTTGATAAAATCAGTTTCTTTTTCTGTAAAATAAAACTCATTTCCTCTCGTAAAAATTTCGTGAATTGCTGGGCTGGTTTTGGCAAATGCTTTTTTGATAGCTTGCACATTCCACACAAAAATCCCTGCATTCCAAACGTACTCGCCACTGGTTACGAATAGTTTTGCCAACTCCAAATTCGGTTTTTCACGAAAGGTTTTTACCTTTTTTACTTCTTCTTCTGAGTGTACGTACTGAATGTACCCGTAACCCGTATCTGGGCGAGTGGGCGTGATGCCCAACGTTACTAAAATATCCTCTTTTGCCGAGGCTTCGAGGGCGATATTTATCCGTTTTTCAAAGGTCCTTTCCTTCAAAATAATGTGGTCGGCTGGGGCAATTACGATGTTAGCTTGTGGATTTTTCAAGCCAATTTTATAACACGCATACGCCACACACGGAGCTGTATTTCTTCGAGAAGGCTCTGCAAGTATCTGATAATCAGACATAAAAGGCAATTGCTCCTTGATGATGTCGATATAATCTGCACTCGTTACGATGTAGATATTTTCCTTCGGACAAATATCTTCAAACCTATCTGCAGTTTGTTGCAAAAGGGTTCTGCCAGTTCCCAAAACATCATGAAATTGCTTTGGGTTTTTTGAGCGACTGAAGGGCCAGAAACGAGTGCCTACTCCCCCCGCCATGATTACTACGTAGTTATTGTTCATTTATTTTGCTAAATACTTTTCAATTCTATTCGCTAAATTTTCTCTAATATTCACATAGAAAAAATTAATATCGGCAATGTGCCAGACCTCATTTTTTACGAGTTTACTTCCTTTGATATTTGGACGATTTACCCACAACATCCCTTCGTGATTTTGAGCATCTACGATATTAGGGTACATCGTAAATTTTGGACCAACTCCTCCCCTATTCATACTTGCAGGTGCATACGTTGAGTCCAATGTCCACGTGAGCGGATTTGTACTAACGGCAGTATTCAAACCGTATTTATACCAAACTGGATAGTAGTCTTTTCCGTAGGTATTCCACGAAACAAAACAACCCGTTTCATCGCCTGTCTTGCAGGGTTTGATGTTTTCAAAAGAATTGGGTTGCGTTGCGATACCGATAATGTAAGCCGCAACTAACTGTTTTTGAAGGGGTTTGCCATCAAAATATTCCTTCAAAAGTCGAGTCGCATGAACTGTTCCTTGACTGTGCGAAGCAATTACGATGGGGCGATTTTGATTGTAATTTTTTAAGTAATATTCAAAGGATGCTTTTACGTCTGAATATGCCAAATCAAGTGATTTTCTTTTATCCTCTTTATCCTCAGTTACGAAAGCGTGATAATGTGCCTGACGATAGCGTGGAGCGTATATTTTTCCCGAACCGTTAAAAGCAGATGCTTGATTAAGAATCGTAGAATTATCCACCGACTGATTCATTGTTGAATCTTTCACATCCGCATTCCATTCATATTGGTTTTTGGGTTGTCTTGTAAAGATGGTTGGATGTAAGAAAAACACATCAACTTTTGCTTCCGCTTGCCCATCTTTCAAGTCAGATTTCAGAGGAACTTGGTCGGCGGGGTCATTTTTTGTGGGTAAAGATGCCCAGTTTTCAGTTTTTGAATAGTCGGGAACTGTCGGTATTAAATTTTCTGAAAAATGGCTCTTTAATTGATAAGGCATTTTCTTACAGCTTGATAATGAGACGATTAAGAATATTAGTGATAAAAACTGACATTTGTAAGAATTCATAATGTTTATTATTATTTGTATAATTAAATGAAAAAATTGTAAAATATTTGGTATGCTTGCATAATAATTAATAATTTAATCTAAATTTTCCAGAAAAAGTTGCAATTTTGTATTACAAAATTATAGTATTTTAACCTTAATTCACTAAAAAGTCATTTTATGAAGAACTTTTTTACAAAATTCAGATTGGGTTTCATTGCTTCAATCATGTTGCTGACGGCATCCACGTTTGCACAAACTAAAATCTCGGGTAAAGTCAGCGACGGAACCACGAAAGAATCGCTAATCGGTGTGAGTATTGGCGTAAGAGGAAAAGTAATCGGAACGATTACTGACAACAAAGGGAACTTTACCCTTTCTACGACCACACCAACGCCATTTACTATCTCAATTTCAAGTGTAGGTTACAAAACCCAAGAAATTGTTATTTCAGGTGCAAAATCTGACTTTGATATTAAGATGGAAGAACAAAACATCTTAGGTCAGGAAGTTGTTGTTTCTGCCTCACGGGTAGAGGAAAGCGTAATGAAATCGCCAGTATCGGTTGAGAAAATGGATTTACGTGCTATTCAAAACACACCATCAGCTTCGTTTTATGATGCTTTGAAGAATTTGAAAGGTGTGGACGTAAACGTACAGAGTTTGACTTTCCAATCAGTTACCACTCGTGGTTTCAACGGAAACGGTAATCCAAGAGTTGTTCAATTGGTGGACGGCATGGATAATCAAGCCCCTGGTTTGAATTTTGCGGTTGGTAATATTGTGGGTATCAGTGAGTTAGATTTAGAAAGTGTTGAATTAATACCAGGTGCGGCATCGGCTCTTTACGGACCAAACGCCATGAATGGAATTATCTTGATGAGTTCAAAAAGTCCATTTTTATACCAAGGATTAAGTGCCAACGCAAAATTTGGAACGATGTCTGAAAATGGTCGTACAGAACCTTCAACGGGTTACACAGATTACAGTCTTCGTTACGCAAAAGCATTTAATAACAAGTTTGCTTTCAAAGTGAACTTTGCCTATTTACAAGCGAAAGACTGGCAAGCAAGTAATTATAGCAACCAAAGTTTACTGAATGGAAATGGCGTTGGCATTGGAACGAGAGCATCTGACCAAGGATACAACGGTGTGAACGTCTATGGTGATGAAGGAAGTCAAGGACTGAATTTTCAGAATTTGTTGAGACCAATTTTGGGAGCCCCTGCGGGTGC
Source organism: Cytophagales bacterium (assembly GCA_043760595.1). GTDB lineage: Bacteria > Bacteroidota > Bacteroidia > Cytophagales > Spirosomataceae > Arcicella. The sequence continues at coordinate 13,772 of JAYUOX010000429.1, read as the reverse complement.
AAATGGTTTAAATGACGCTATTCAGAATATTTCAAGAGGAACAGGGGGTTTATTAAGTCCAACGGCAATTTTTAACTCTGTATTCCCAAATAATACTGTTTTTGTTTCTCGTACTGGTTATGCAGAAAACGCTTTGGCTGATTATACAACGAAAAGTTTAAAATTGAATGCCGCTTTGCACTATCGTTTAAATGATAAAGTTGAGGCGGTTCTTCAAGGAAATTATGGTTTTGGTACGAGTCTTTACACAGGTGCAGACCGTTATTCAATCAAGAATTTTCAATTATGGCAAGCAAAAGCAGAATTGAAAGGTTCTGATTTCTATTTACGTGCTTACACAACCCAAGAAAATTCGGGAGATTCTTATGCTAATTCAACCTTAGCAAGTGGTATCAACGAAACTTGGAAAAAGAGTGAGGCTTGGTACGGTGATTATGTTGCTGGTTTTGCAGGAACTTACGGTGTAGCTGCATTAACAGCTTATGGAACAGCCCTTCAAACGGCTTTTGCAACTGGAAAGACCCCAACCGAAGCAGTTATAGCAGCAAACACTGCAGTTGCAGGTATTAGTGCTTCAAATTATTATGGAGCAGCACGTGGAAATGCAGACAATGGTCGTTTGTTACCAGGAACTGCCGCCTTTGATGCAGCCGCTGAGGATGTAAAAAATAGACCAATTCCAGGTATTTTAGCTCCTGCTTCTGCCCGTAAAATTGGTGCAAAATTCCAAGACAGAACTGCCATGTATCACGCAGAAGGTATGTATAACTTAACGAAGAAATTTAATGATGCCTTGGAAGTTATCGTTGGAGCAAATTTTCGTAATTATGCCTTAAATTCAAGCGGTACAATTTTCGCTTTAGATACAGATGGAAAGGAATTTACAATTACCGAATTTGGTGGGTATGTATCGTTAGGAAAGAAAATGTTTGATGATAAATTCAAATTATCAGGTTCGATGCGTTATGATAAAAACCAAAATTTTGCGGGTCAATTTACACCACGTATTGCTGGGGTACTTTCTTTAAATGATAACAGTAACTTCCGTGTATCGTATCAAACAGGTTTCCGTATGCCAACCACGCAAAATCAGTACATTGATTTATTTGTGGGTAGCACACGTTTATTGGGAGGTCTTCCTTTCTTGCGTGATAAGTATTTAGCAGGAAAACCAGCCTATAATGTTGCAGAAATTGCCTCTGGAAAAGCGGATGCGAAAGCAATTACTTTTGCAGAATACAAGCCTGAAAAAGTAGGAACTTTTGAAGTAGGTTATAAAGGTTTATTGGGTAAAAAATTGTTAGTAGATGCTTATTATTACAGTAGCATTTACACAGACTTTATCAACGGAGTAGCTGTTACAACAGCAGCAAAAGCCGCAGATATTAATCCACTAAATGTATTCTCAATTTCAACAAACACAGCCGTTGATGTAAAAACAGCAGGTTGGGGTTTAGGATTTGACTATTCATTGCCAGGTGGTTTTACTTTGGGTTTAAATGGTGCTCGTAACGAAATCACGAACCAAAAAGAATTACCCGCCGAGAATCAGCAGGTATCATTCAGCACACCTTTATACCGTGTGAATGCCAACGTAGGAAATCGTAATATTGGAGGAACAGGCTTTGGTTTTGCCGTAGCTTGGAGATACCAAGAAGCACACGACGGTCCAACAGGAATTGCAAGTACATTAGTTTCAGCAAACCGATTGGCTTATGTTCCACAGTTTAATACCCTTGATATTCAGGTAAGTAAGAAAATTGCGAGCATTAAATCAATCATCAAAATAGGTGGAAACAATGTAATGGGTAATGCTTATTTCACAGGATTCGGAAACCCAACGGTAGGTTCAACTTTTTATGTTGGAATTACATTTGATGAGTTGTTGAATAAGTAATTTAAGGTGTTAGATTTTGGGTAATTGGTTTTAGACTTTACCGAAACGATAATGCTGTTTTCAAACAAAAAAGGGGCTTCGTGCCTCTTTTTTGTTTAAACTTTTCTTGATAAAATTTCGTTGATATTTCACAAACAAAAAACTAAAATTACCATGAAAAAATTACTTTTAACCCTCGCAGTATCAACCGTGAGCTACCTCGGTTTTTCGCAAAGTTGTTGTTCAACTGGTTCAAAAGCTGATTGCAACAAAGATGATATGCAATTAATGGCTTCAACAAAAGAATTTCAAAAAGCCCATGACGAACCTCTCCCATACACGCACATAAGCAAAGCGGGTGGCGAGATGATTCAGTTCAAAACACCCGATGGAGCAATGGCAAGTGCTTTTTTGATTAAATCTGCTTCAAAATCAAACAAATATCTTTTTGTCTATCAAGAATGGTGGGGACTCAATGATTACATCAAAAAACAATCAGAAACATTTTATAACGACCTTAAAGACGTGAACGTCATGGCGATTGATATGTATGACGGCAAGGTGGCGACAACTCGTGAAGAAGCTGGAAAATTAATGGGCGGAGCAGACCAAAAACGTTTGGCTTCAATCATCGAAGGAGCGGTTGAGTATGTAGGCAAAGACGCTAAAATTGCCTCAGTTGGTTGGTGTTTTGGTGGTGGATTATCTTTAAAATCAGCCATGATAGAAGGCAAACAAGCCGTCGGGTGCATCATGTATTACGGAATGCCCGAGAAGGATGTCGAGAAACTAAAAACGCTTAATTGTGATGTATTGGGGCTTTTTGCAGGAAAAGAGCAATGGATTTCAACGGCAGTGGTTACTCAATTTGAAAAAGACATGGCAACGGCTGGTAAATCCATAAAAGTAAAGAGCTACGATGCCGAACACGCTTTTGCGAATCCTTCAAATCCAAAATTTGATAAAGTAGCCTCAGAAGATGCCTACGGATTAGCGATTGCTTATTTGAAGGGGAGATTTTAAGGGAATTTAGGAACAAAGTGGCAAAGGAGCAAAGGAACAAGGGTAGAAAATATTTCTTTACTCCCTTGCTCCTTTTTTACAATTTTGACATGGCTTTTTCGTTTTAAATTACAGATATAAAAAAGTTCAGTTCAGTTTATTAACCCATGAATCTGAGCATATTGCAACAACATAATCGTCTTGGCATCCTTGATTTCGCCCGTTTTTATCATATCTATGGCTTTTTTAAAGTCTAATTCCAAGACATCAATTTCTTCCTCATCTTCTACACCGCCACCGTCATTAACTTGCTGATTCTTACTGTATTTAGCTACAAAAAAATAGAGAATTTCAGTTACAGAACCTGGCGACATATATGCTTCAAAAATTCTTTCAACCTCATCAATTTTGTAACCCGTTTCTTCTTGTGTTTCTTTTCGGATGCAATCTTCTGGATTATCGGCATCCAACAACCCTGCACAGGCTTCAATCATCATTCCATCTGGATTGCTCCCGTTCTGATAGGTTGGCATTCTGAATTGTCGAGTCAGAATTACGGTTTTGGATTCGTCATTGTACAACAAAATCACCGCCCCATTTCCACGGTCATACGCCTCACGACTTTGGGTTAGCCAATTGCCATTTTTTTGTAAGAATTCATAGGTAACTTTTCGTAAGGTGTACCAATTATTTGAGAGAATTTCGGTTTTTAGGTTTCTAATTTTATCGTTCATTTTGCATTTTGATTTTTTTAATTATTTCCAAATATTTCACAATTTATGTTAAATTGTAAAGAACGACAAAACATATAAGAATTTATGAATATGTAAAAGCCCCCAGATTTGCCAAATAAGTTATGTCGCATTCTATGAGACATATTAGGAGATAAATTATGGACATCAATTTAGCTTTCTGTTTCCTTGGTTGGTATAGCCCCTCCGTCCTGTGGCACGGTGTTGAACGGGGTCGCCCAGACCTGACACCGTGCCACAGGACAAAGTGGTTATACCAACCAAGGAAACAAAATCCCAACTACTGGAAAAATCGTTAGATATTCCAATAATAAAGGTTCAATATTTCTTGATATATCCATGAATTATGTAAATTATATTTTCAATTTTCATGGTAAACATAAAGATAAAATTTGAATTTGTATCACATCGGGAGTAAGTTAGAAAGAGACCGTTATTTTCCCTTTGCGGGGATTGATTTTGTTAGGAATTTGATAGCGGATTCGAGGGGATTTGTTGAGTGAGTATAGGAAGGTGGGGCTGGATATTTTCTAATAGATATGTAGCTTCATTGAAAATATTTTATATCATTTTGTTTAATAACTAAACAAAATGATATATTTGTATTAAGAGCTAACCAAAATCACATGAATCAAACCGCTTTTCATTTTAGAATGCAATTAGCCGCATTAAGGCAATATTTACGAGACAATAGCGAAAATATGGAACAAGAGCAAATTGATAAAGTTCTCGACCAAATAAACAGATTAATGGATTTACTGGCAATTATCGAATCGGACAAACAATAATAACCATGATAGCAGTAGCAGAACAAACATATTTAGAGGAATTACTCGCCAACGGAGAGGAACTACTCGCAACAGGAGAAGACCTTTTGAAAATTAAAGGTGTTGAATATTCCTTTACCGAATGGCTAACACCCATAAAATATTGTGAAAAATTCAATATTGAAAACGTAGCCGTAATTACCAATTGGATAAATAGAGGCAAAATTCCTCCTGAAAATATTAGAGTTATTGAAGAACTCAATAATCTCAAATTGATTAAGGCGATTGCTTACAAATGAAAAGAGGTCGTTGAAAAATTTTCAACGACCTCTTTTTTATACCTCTGAAACTTATAAATTTTTTCTTGGGGTGCTGTTGATTTTTTGTTGGTGCAACGGCAACCACGGGCGGAAAAAAATCAGTCAAAATTTTCTGATATTTCTTTATCTTTCTATCCATTTTAGGAAAAAGTAAGCGTATTTTTATCAACATGAACGACCATCAAATTGTCGTTATCCAGCCATTCAAAAGGGTATGTATTATTTTTCAATTAGTTTTTGGATTGTTCTTAGAAGACCGATATGAGTATTTGATTTAATTTGTCCTGTGAATAATACAGTAAACTTCTTAAAACCTTCACGCCGTTCACCTCCTTCGATACTCGCTACACGCTTATCTGGATGGTGTACCAAAACGATTCCTTTCAGTAATTTCATACCGTCAAATACAGGGTTTGCCATTACCACCCATTCGTCTGGATATTGACTTTTTACGTCATCCCAATTCAATATTTCATCATCAATGAGTTGCATAATTGAGTTGATTTTGTTTAGACAAAGATAATTCTTTTCTTGAATTTTATAACACATTCTCATTTTAAAGCCTTTTCAACAGACATTTTCATTTTCTACTGCCGTTATCTATATCTAAACTCAATAATCTCAAATTGATTAAGGCTATTGCTTACAAATGAAAAGAGGTCGTTGAAAAAATTTCGACGACCTCTTTTTTTACCTCTGAAACTTATAAATCTTTTCTCGGGGTGTTGCCGCATTTTGGTTGATGCGATGGCAACCACGGACGGGAAACGTAGGAATTTCACAAAAGCCCTACGTTTTTTAATTTATCCTCTAAATACTCAATATATCGCTTCTGTTCTTGATTGATAGCTTCTTTTTCTAAAATCCGCTTATCTTTTTCTTCCAACAATTTGTCTTTCCCTTCTAACAACATTTTGAACAGTTCTTCATTGGTAACATTGATAACATTATGATTATCATGTCCTTCATTGATGATATTTTCCAACTTCATTCCATTCAGTTTTTGGAATACCTCGACTTTATCTTTTCCAGATACCCTTGTTATATCTTCAATGTCCTTCAATTCGATTTTCTTTTTGCCTGTTTCCATTTTGCTGTACTTTGATTGGCTTATGCCCATGTCATCTGCCATTGATTCTTGTGATAAACCTAAATCTTTTCGTAAATCTCGTAAATAATTCTTTGTTTCTTTCATGTCAGGGAGGTATTAAAGTTGAGTTTTATATACAAATATAAAGATTTAGGGATAAAGCACAAATAAAGTGAGATGATTGAGTAAAGTTATTCTATTTTGGAATAAAATATTCTGAAATGGAATAAGGTTTTTCTAAAAAATTCTCAATATTTGTTTCATTAATCTCATAAACAATCTAATCTATGAAAATAAAGGGGCTTTTAATATCAGTAATTCTTGGAATAGTTTTATTGAATCTAAGGGCTAAAAAAGAAAAATCTCAAAGTGATATTTCCCTCCAAGAATTTAAAACGATAAACCCTTCACTCCAATCTTTTGAAAAAGATATAAAATTTGCTTTAGAGTTTCTTTTACAAAACGAAATAATTATTGATGATGTTTTATCGGACTTAAATGAACCTGAAAAAGCGGAAGTTCTTTCTATTGTATTTCCTGAGATAATAAGGTGGAATGAATTTCAGGATGTGATTGAAATGTCTGCGAATAGAGCATTGTATGTAAATGGTGGGAGTAAATTAGGTGATTTCTCATCAGGAAGTTTTCAGATGAAACCTTCTTTTATCGAGTCATTGGAAAGGTACATTTCTCTCAATCAAGATTTGGATGATTTTGATAATATTATTCTTGATGCTAAAAATGAGAAAGAAAATCGTAAAGAAAGAATGATAAGGCTTGAAAATTTTGAATGGCAACTGAAATATGCTCACACTTATTGGGTTGTGGTTAATCATAAATTCAAAAATCAAAAATTTCAAGACAAAGAATCAGAAATACGCTTTTTTGCCACAGCCTATAATACTGGATTTATGAAACCTACTGCACAGATTAAAGAATGGGAAATAAGAAAAATATTTCCTCATGGCATACATTACAAAAAAACTCAAATGGCTTTTGCCGATTTTTCAGTTGAATTTTTAAACAATTACAATTTATATTTTAACAATTAACTCTTAAATTTACAGCACATGAAAAAAACAAAATTGCTATTTGCATCCCTCTTTCTTCTTCTAATAGGGATTGTATTTTCTTGTAAAGTTGATGTAGAATCACTCAGTGAACCTATTAATACTGGAAATAATAGTTTGATTAGTAGGGCAAGAATTTCTTTTCAAGAACGTTTGAAGAATGACCCTATTTTGAAAAAATATAAAATTGAACCTATATGGGATAATGCTATTTCATATAAAAATACAGTAGAGGTATCGTTCAAAATAGACGGGAGAATTTATAGACCTTCAATTGTTAAGAATCGAAAAAGCTCTGGAAGAGCAAAGTTATTTCTTACCGAAAAAGGGTCAAAATTTTCAATTATGATTGTTCATTATATGCCTTCTATTTTGTATAAGGGTAAGATTGGAGATATTAACTCACAAAATTTAAAATCTAATAATTTTGATGGGATTGTTAGCACAAATGAGTTGGGAAGTGATAAAATAGCTACCTTTCATTTTGCAAGTGGCAAAATGGTTAAGAAAGCCTATATATTTGATAAAAATAAAACAAAGAAAAATGGACGGATTCAAACTTGTACAGAGACTTGTACAGATTGGGAAATGGAAACGGAATGGTATCAACAGAATCCAGGTGAATCAGAACCTCAGTATGTATATTCGACTTTTCAATATGGAACTGACTGTGTAACAACTTGTGACGATGACCCAGACCCTTCTTTTTGCGAGCAATTTCCTGATTTGTGTGATGATGGAAATGGTGGTGGTGGCGGTATATCTTACAATCCTGAAACTGATATTTCAATAGAAGACAAATGTGCTGGACTTGACAAAGCATGGAATAATAGTATTAATCCTGATGGTACAGCTAAAAAAGAAACAAATGGGTTTATTTATATGGATAACAGTGGAAATCAGAAATTAGTAATTCTTCCTCAAAATGGTAATACTCATAATTCTACTACATGGACTAACAATGATGGCGGTGTTGTTTGGGCAAGTATTAATGGTGTTCCTAAATTATCGTTACCCAATGATTCGAATTTTTATACAATCATAGCAACTTTCCATACGCACCCACATAGTGATTGGACTCAGGGTCCGAGTCGAGCAGACCTAAATAATCCATCAATTAATCACGATTTTTTAAATGACGTTATGGATTTTATCATAGCAAGCGAAACATCTTATGGCGTTGATTACAGCACAACACCTCCAACAGTAACAACAAGTCAATTTCAAAAAGGTATTGCGAACTGTTTTTAGTAGATAATACCCTTATCCATGAAAAATATAGATATCAATTAATTGTGGGTAGATAATCCATTTAAACAACTAATAAAATGAAAATAATAATAATGACGTATGGTATAATTGTAATTGTATTTACTCAATTATACTCCCAAATTCCAAATAAAAATGTAAATGATTCAGTGATTTTAAAATGTTTGGAGAAATTATCTCAAAAAAAATATTTTAAACCCGAAAAAGAAGTAGTAAGTATTTATGAGAAAAAATCAAATGTTAACGGAGAACGTTTATTTACAATAACAAACTTTATTACTGATTTAAAGGATATTAACTCTGATAGTGGTCATATATTAGGTGTTTTTAATGATGACGTTATTCTTTATAAATCTTATAAAGAAAACGGAAGCCGTATTAGTGCGACAGAGGTTATAAAATTGAAAGATGATCTTGACGATAATCTAATGGGTAATAAAGAAGAATATTCAAAGATTGATAAAATTTTAGCTGAAAGATTTGTTGATAAAAATGGGAGGCCATTGAAACTTGATAAAAATAATAATCAAAAAATTGTTTATACAAAGGGGTTTAGTGCAAATGTGATTGTTAGAGCAAATGGTAATATTGAAATAACATATCTTTAATAATATTTTGTCTGTTGTTTCCCTACGCCGTTATCTGTGTCTCCACAGACAACACAACGGAAGTATTAGGAAATACAAAAACAAAAAACCCTCTCAAAATTAATCTGAGAGGGTTTTGTATTCTAAGCGAGTCCTTAAAAACTATAACGAGCTTTACGATATGAGCCTGGTTTTTCTGCTTCTTTGGCAGTTTTGGCAGCCTCTATTTGCTGTAACTCTTCTTTTGGCGTAATTACATAATCCAAATACTTGCGTACACCCGTTCCCGCTGGGATTAAGTGTCCCACGATTACGTTTTCTTTCAAGCCATCCAATGTATCTGCCTTCGCACGGATTGATGCTTCTGACAATACTTTCGTGGTCTCTTGGAACGATGCCGCCGAGATGAACGAATCTGTACCCAAAGATGCCTGAGTGATACCTTGCAAGTTTGGATGTGAAACGGCTGGTTGAGCATCACGAACCGATACGATTTTCAAATCACGACGTTTCAATGATGAGTTTTCATCACGCAACGCACGAGCCGAGACAATCATACCTACTTTCATTTTCTCTGAATCTCCCGCTTCCATTACCACTTTTTGGTCAGTGATTTTATCGTTTTCCTCACGGAACAAGAATCTGTCCACATTTTGTCCATTCAAGAACATTGTATCTCCTGATTCATCAATAATCACCTTCTGCATCATCTGACGCACGATTGACTCAATGTGTTTATCGTTAATCTTCACACCTTGAAGACGATATACATCTTGAATTTCATTTACCAAATATTCCTGTACCGCTGTTGGTCCTTTGATTGCTAAAATATCTGACGGCGTGATTGCACCATCCGAAAGTGGAATACCTGCACGCACAAAGTCGTTATTTTGAACCAAAATGTGTTTCGACAATGGCACTAAGTATTTACGTTCTGCACCGTCTTTGGCACGTACATAAATCTCACGATTACCACGTTTGATACCTCCCAACGTAATTACACCGTCAATTTCAGAAACAACCGCTGGATTTGATGGGTTACGAGCCTCAAATAATTCCGTTACCCGAGGAAGTCCACCCGTAATATCACGAGTTTTACCTGCCGCACGTGGAATTTTTGCCAAGATTTGTCCTGGTTTGATTTTCGCACCATTTTCAACTGCCAAACGAGCCGCTACTGGCACGTTGTAAATTACTGGTTCGTCAGCACCTTTGATATTGATGATGATGGCAGGGTTTTTCGTCTTATCTTTCGATTCGATAATAACCTTCTCACGCAATCCTGTTTGCTCATCGGCTTCATCCTTATACGTGATGTTTTCTTCGATAGCATCAAATTCCGCTTTACCTTCAACTTCTGAAAGAATAACCGCATTGTATGGATCCCAAGCACAAATCTCTTCACCTTTCGTTACCGTTTGTCCGTCTTTTACTCTTAAATATGAACCGTAAGGAACGTTATTTGAGATATAAACTTGCGTTAAAGTGGCTGGATTCAAGATTTGAACCTCACCAGAACGTCCCATCACAATTTCAACTGAATTACCTTCTGAATCAGTTGATGTTACGGTTTTAACCTCCTCAAATTTAATGATACCGTCAAATTTCGCTTTGATGGTTGCATCCAACGTTACGTTTTGAGCTGTACCTCCCACGTGGAATGTACGAAGTGTAAGCTGTGTACCTGGCTCACCGATTGACTGTGAGGCAATTACACCCACGGCTTCACCGATACTTACCATTTTACCCGTTGAAAGGTTACGTCCATAACATTTCGCACAAACACCACTACGAGTTTCGCAAGTTAATACCGAACGAATTTCGATGTAATCAATCGCTGTATCATCTACGCTAAGGGCTGCCTTCTCGTTGATTTCTTCTCCTGCGGTGATTAATAATTCATTCGTAACTGGGTCATACACATCATGGATAGACACACGACCTAAGATACGTTCTGACAATGGTTCGATGATTTCTTCGTTATCTTTCAAAGCTGAAACTTGCAAGCCACGAAGCGTTCCACAATCAGTTTCGTTGATGATAACGTCTTGGGCAACATCATGCAAACGACGAGTCAAGTAACCCGCATCGGCAGTTTTCAAGGCAGTATCGGCAAGACCCTTACGAGCACCGTGCGTTGAGATAAAGTATTCCAATACGTCAAGACCTTCCTTAAAGTTAGAAAGAATTGGGTTTTCGATGATTTCACCAATCGAACCTTGTAAGTTCTTTTGAGGTTTCGCCATCAAACCACGCATACCACCTAATTGACGAATTTGCTCACGTGAACCACGGGCTCCTGAGTGCATCATCATATAAATTGCGTTGAATCCTTGCTTATCTTCTTCCATTTGATTCATCAAGGTATCAGTAATTTTCTTGTTTACTGATGTCCAGATGTCAATAACAGCGTTGTAACGCTCATTATCGGTAATTAAACCCATCAAATAGTTTTCTGTAACGGCAGCAACGTCTGCTTTCGCTTTGGTTACTAATTCAGCTTTTTCAGTAGGAACGATAATATCGCCAAGTCCCATCGAAAGACCGCCTTTGAATGCCATTTGGAAACCTAATTCCTTAATATCATCCAAGAATCGGGCGGTACGTGCTACGCCTGAGATTTTATAAACCTGAGAAATAATTTGTTGTAATTTCTTCTTGGTCAAAAGTTCGTTGATATAACCAACTTCTTCTGGCACACAAAGATTAAACAAAATACGTCCTGCAACAGTCTCAACCATTTCTGATTTCAACGTTCCATCTTCTTGACGGACGTTAGTTTTTACGGTAATATTAGCGTGTTTCGATACTGCACCTTCGTTCATACCGATAACAACCTCCTCAAAACCATAAAACTTCATACCTTCGCCTTTCACTTCATATTCTGGCGTGTTTCTACGTCCTTTCGTTACGTAGTATAAACCAAGAACCATGTCTTGTGAAGGTACCGTAATTGGAGCTCCGTTGGCTGGGTTCAAAATATTGTGTGAACCTAACATCAACAAAGAGGCTTCCAAGATTGCTTCTTGTCCCAACGGAACGTGAACCGCCATCTGGTCACCGTCAAAGTCGGCGTTGAAGGCTGTACAAGTCAATGGGTGCAACTGGATAGCTTTTCCTTCAATCAATTTTGGTTGGAAAGCCTGAATACCCAAACGGTGAAGTGTTGGAGCTCTGTTCAAAAGAACTGGATGTCCTTTCATTACATTTTCCAAAATATCCCACACCACAGGGTCTTTTCTATCAACAATTTTCTTGGCAGATTTCACCGTTTTCACGATTCCACGCTCAATTAACTTCCTGATAACAAATGGTTTAAACAATTCAGCCGCCATATCTTTTGGCAAACCGCATTCGTGCAATTTCAATTCTGGTCCAACCACAATTACCGAACGACCTGAATAATCCACACGCTTACCCAATAAGTTTTGACGGAAACGACCTTGCTTTCCTTTCAACATATCTGAAAGAGATTTCAAGGCACGGTTACCTTCCGAACGTACAGCGTTTACTTTACGTGAGTTATCGAATAATGAATCGACGGCTTCTTGCAACATACGTTTTTCATTACGTAAAATTACTTCGGGAGCTTTGATTTCGATTAGACGCTTCAAACGGTTGTTACGGATAATTACACGACGGTATAAATCGTTCAAATCCGAAGTCGCAAAACGACCACCATCCAAAGGCACAAGTGGACGCAATTCTGGTGGAATTACTGGTACCATCTTGATAATCATCCACTCAGGACGGTTTTCAATACGAGTACCTGCCTCACGGAATGCTTCAACAACCTTCAAACGCTTCAAGGCTTCTGCCTTACGTTGTTGCGAAGTATCGTTTGCTGCCGAGTGACGTAAATCATAAGATAAATTATCTAACTCAGTACGTTCCAACAACATATTCAAAGCATCAGCACCCATCTTAGCGATGAATTTCTGAGGGTCTTCGTCTGGCAATAATTGGTTCTCACGAGGTAATTTATCCACGATGTCCAAATATTCGTCTTCCGTTAAGAAGTCCATCTTGTTCACCCCGTCTTCTGCCTTCACACCCGCCTGAACTACTACGTATCTTTCGTAATAGATAACTTGGTCGAGTTTTTTGGTAGAAAGTCCCAACAAATAACCAATCTTGTTAGGCAAACTACGGAAATACCAGATGTGGGCAACAGGCACAACGAGTTCGATGTGTCCCATACGCTCACGACGTACTTTTTTCTCGGTAACTTCCACGCCGCAACGGTCGCAGATGATACCTTTGTAACGAATACGCTTGTATTTGCCACAATGACATTCCCAGTCCTTGGTTGGTCCGAAGATTCTTTCACAGAACAAACCGCCCATTTCAGGCTTGTAAGTACGGTAATTGATTGTTTCGGGTTGAGTAACTTCTCCATGCGAGCCTTCGAGAATTGACTCGGGCGATGCTAAGGAAATGGTTACTTTCTGGAATTCACTATTTAATTTTCTATTTTTCTTGAATGACATTTTCTATATGTTTTTTTGTGAAAATGGTTCTAAATACTCATTTTGTCTGGATGTTGATGGGTATCAAAAACAGAAACTATTTCTATTTTATCTTCAAAAACTCGATAGTACAATTTACAATGCTCCTCTACTAAATAACGAACACCCAAATCTTCAACTTTTTCACCAAGTTCTAATGCTCCCATCAACGGAGATTTACCAAGCGATACAGACCGTTCTAATAAAGCATCATTAATTCTATCTGCATATTTTTTAGAATATGCTTTCTTATAAAATTTGTACACTTCTCTTAATCTTTTACTCGCCTTTTTTGTCCAAAGTACTTTCATTACCAAGTTTTTGATTCTTTAATTAAGTCTTCTACACTTATTGTACGACCTTCTTTTGCATCGTTAATTCCTTCCAATAACTCTTTTCGAAGTTCATCAGGAGTCATTGAATACCCTTGGATTATGTCAATATCTTTTTCTTTTAATTCAGCTATTTTTTCCCATATCCACTGAGTATTGGTACGGTGAAGCCACTGTAAAAGCATTTGACGGTCTGGTT
>JAYUOX010000428.1:0-7498 GCA_043760595.1 Cytophagales bacterium | reverse complement strand
ACGGTTTTTTTCGAGGTCTGAATAGGTTTGAGTTACTTTGACTTCTTCTTGTTCTTCCATTTTGTTGCTGAAAATCGTCAGTAAAAATAAGCCTTCCTATTTGATTTACAATGAAACATTTTGCAAATTCAGTAACAGGTAGGAATATAAATACAAACAAACAACTTGCCAAGGATTTTTTGAGTCATTTTACTGACAAAACGACATTAATTGTATAAACAAGTTAGACTACATATTTTATAGATTGAATAGATTTACACGAATAAAATTTAAAAATACGATTAAAAAATCCGTGTAAATCTATTCAATCCCAATTCCATTGCGGGTCATCTGTGGTCTAATTGTGTAGTAGGAAATACTTATTTCATGTAACTTTTCGCCTCAAATACCTTTGTAACGCCCTTTTCGGTTAGGGTATAACTAAATCCTGGTTGAATGGAATAGGCTCCGTATTCGCCTTTTTTGTTTAGGGCAAGGTATCCAATTTGGAATTCTTTATAATTATATCGTTTCACAATTCGCATGACGGCTTCTTCGCAAGCCTGTTGCGGATTTTTCCCATTTCTCATCAATTCTACTATCAGAAATGAGCCTAATGTTTTTAGGACAAATTCGCCTAAACCAGTGGCACAAGCTCCTCCAACTTCATCATCACAGAAAACTGCCGCTCCAATTACGGGTGAATCTCCAACTCTGCCGTGCATTTTAAAAGCCAATCCGCTGGTGCTACAAGCCCCCGATATTTCGCCTTTATTTCCCAACGCTAAAAGCCCGATGGTATCGTGGCGTTCAATGTTAATTTTAGGTTCGTATTTGGAAGTTTTCTTCCATTCCTCCCATGCTTTTTTGGCAACATCCGTCAATAGATTCTCTTTCTTAAATCCCTGAGAGAGAGCAAATTGCAAGGCTCCTTCACCCGAGAGCATCACGTGGGGTGTTTTCTCCATTACGGCTCTGGCAACGGAAATTGGGTGCATGATATTTTGCAAGAAAGTGACTGACCCCGCATTGCCTTTTTCGTCCATAATGCAAGCATCCAAGGTTACGATTCCGTCACGGTCTGGGAAGCCACCATAACCTACGGAGGTATCGTTTGGGTCGGCTTCGGGAATTCTTGCTCCTGCCTCCACGGCATCTAAGGCTCTGCCCGTTTTTTTGAGAGATTCCCATGCGGCATCATTGGCTTTTTCGTTTTTCCATGTGGAAAGCACGATGGGAAAATCCACAGTTTGGGCATTTATTTTTCCAGTTGATAATGCAGTAAGGGCAGTAGTTTGTTTAAGAAAAGTTCTACGTTGCATGGGTTTTCAGTTTGTTTGGTTAAATTTATCGAAAAAAAAATAAAGATTGGCACGCAGATGAGACTGACCGTCCGTCTTGATGCCTTCGGCAGCGCAGATTTTCGCAGATTTTTTTTGTGGAGATAAAAACCTGAGAAGGTATTTGCAAAAATTTCAGTTTGAATATATTTGAAAAGTTAAAGATTATTCATATAATAATTAAAAGAAAATCTGCGTAAATCTGCGTTGCGAAGCATCTGCGTCATCGGCGTGCCATTATTTACCGATAGAAAATGAAAATAGTTTGTATATCTGATACCCATAGTCTCCAACACCGCATGACGATTCCTGATGGGGATTTGTTGATTCATGCGGGTGATGTTTCTTCAAGAGGTCGATTGGAGGAAATTGAGCTATTTAATGAATGGATGGGGTCGTTGCCACATCGTTATAAAGTGGTCATTGCGGGGAATCATGATTTCTTTTTCGAGAAGTACCCAAAAGAAGCTAAACGCCTGATTACCAACGCAGATTACCTCAACGACAGTGGCATTTTGATTGAAGGATTTCGTATTTGGGGTTCGCCCGTGCAACCGTGGTTTTATGATTGGGCGTTTAATCGCAAACGTGGAAAAGATATTCGTAAACACTGGGATTTGATTCCGACTAATACTGATATTTTGATAACGCACGGACCTCCTTTTGGCATTTTGGATGCGACTGACAGGGGCGAAAAAGTGGGTTGTGAGGATTTATTAGACGTTATTCAAAATCGTGTACGTCCAAAACTGCACGTGTTTGGGCATATACATGAGGCGTATGGACAACAGCAAGTAGGGGAAACTTTATTTGTGAATCCTTCGATGGTGGATTTAGCGTATCGTCCTGTAAGAGAGGCAATTGTGGTGGAGATTTAGGGATTGGTTATTAGTTATTAGTAAGCACTTTTTCACAATCTAAGTTCCATAAAATCAGGTATTTAGCAATTAACTTTCCGACTTTACCAATAACTAATAACCAATAAACCAATAACTAACACCTACTCCCGAAAATCCCCTTTCTCATACTTATCAAAAAACAAATCAAAATGCCCTTTCAAGATTTCTTCTAATTTTTGATGGTATTCTGGAAATGATGGTAAATTATTATGTCCGCCTCCGTAAATGGGTGTTAATCTGGCAGTTAGCGGCACAAGACTTTGCAAACGAACAGAAGATGAATAAGGAATTAACCAGTCTTTTGTACCGTGAATAATGTAAATTGGACATCTTACATACTTAATCCAAATGTCGGTTCTGATACTAAAACGCAATATCATAGCAATCGGCATGAAAGGCAAAAACCGATTTGTTAGGTGTGAAAATGAATAATAAGGAGCATCCAAAATTAGCATTTTAGGACGATTATTGGAGGCTAATTTACAAGCAAAACCACTTCCCAACGAACGTCCGTACACAATAATGTCTTCTTCTTTGTAATTATATTTCGACCTCATTTTGTTGTAAACATATTGTGAATCTTTGTTAAGATTATCCTCAGTTCGTTTGCCAATTGATTTCCCAAAACCACGATAATCAATCATTACCACATCGTATCCGTGTCGAGTGAAATCAACGGCATATTTTGACCAGCCTTTGATGCTTCGGGTATTGCCGTGAAAATACATCACTAAGCCAACGGGTTTTTCGTGATAAAACCGTAAGCCATTGATTTTCACGCCTTCTTCGGGTTCAAAATGAAGTTCCTCGAAGGGGTCTTCGTATTTATATTCAAAATCAGCGTGAAGTTTTTCGGGCTTGAAAATGAACCTTTCTTGAATAAAATAGGCAAGGACACACAAGGCTACGTAACCAATGGCAATATAAATCCAAGTTTCAGTTGATAAATTCATTCTAATTAAGCTAACAAATTCAGTGATGCTAAAAGTAATTATAATCTCTGAATTTCTTAGCATTGACTAAAATGAATTTTATTATCACAGACTATTTTGTCTATTTTTAATATCATCTTGCAACATCTGAGGAGAATCGGGTGTAATAACAATTTTTTGATTATCCATAGTTGTAATAAGTAGATAATTTTTTCTTTGGGTAGCATACCAGTTCATCATTCCAAATTTGAAATTACTATACTTTCCAAAATAACCCATAAATCCTCCACTTCCGAATAATCTAATGCTAAATCTTAAATCTTGCGATTCAACACTTATAATTTCCTTGATTGAGTTTATCCTAATTATTTTCTCACCAAATATCTTTTTAATAATGAGGGTTGTTGGAGACAATTCATAGTAATTTGGACTCATTAAAAATGCTATTACACTTGTAATAATAAGGATTATTATCACTAAATATAACTTCATAAAAAGACAAATGACTGTCATGATTATAAAACTTACGGTAATACATTTAGTAAGTAAATCAAATGATGCTGGATATTTTTTCATGGCATGATTATTTAATCAATTTTAACCAATTTGAGATTACAAATAAAGTTTCATCTGATATTGTTTCTTTCAATGTGATGTATTCATTTATCGTTCCTGTTACAGCTTTTTGAAATAGATGATTATGATTTTCCAAAGCTACAAATTTACTTTTTCTATTTTTAGATACGGTTTTTTCTAAGCATTTTAAATTTTCTGGCAACACTTGAATATCTTTTGTTCCTTGTAAAGCCAAAATTGGAATTTTAACTTTTTGCCAATAGTCACTTGGTTGAGTAGCTATAAAATATTTGAACCAAGGGTTATTTACTTGATTCGCAAAAATGGATACAAATACAGAATCTTTCGTTTTTCCAATGAATTTTTCAAGGATATTTGGATTAAGTGCTTTGAAATTTATCAACTGATTTTTTATAATTATTAGTGGACTATCTTTTTTATTTAAAATTATTTCACGCATGACAGGCTTATAAAAGCCTTGTAAATATGCTTCTATTGATAGTGAATCAATTTTTTGAGATTTGTAAATGGCTCTATTTTGCATAGTCATTAACGAATCTATGGCAATACAAGGACTGGCTAAGGTAATAATAAAGTTTAAAACGTTAGACGATTTAGTACCTAACATACCTGCAATTATTCCACCCTCACTATGTCCTAATACTCCAATTTTATCCATTTTTAAACTATCCTTTAAATAATTAATCCCCCCCCAAGCATCATAACTAAGTTGTTGGGTTGTATGTAAGGGATATTTTGAGCCTGTTGATTTTCCAAAACCTCTATCATCATATCGTAAAACAAAATATCCTTGTTGAGTTAGATATTCAGCTATAACTTTGAATGGCTTTTTCCCCATGATAGTTTCATCTCTATCTTGTGGACCTGATCCTGAAATTAATAATATTCCTACCTTCCTTTTTTTTATATTTATCGGGCTTGTTAAGGTCCCTGATAGAATAGTAGAGTCTTCTGTGTTAATAAATTTTACTTCCTTGTTAATCCATAAACTATCATTTGACCTTTGAGCAAAAGAGTTTGAGTAGAATGATAGAAATAATAAAACAAAAAAAGGAATCTTTGAAAAAGTTAATTTTGGCAAATCAATATTCTTATTCATACCTAAATATAAAATTAGCCCAGCAATCATAGAAAGGCAAAAAGTGGGTAAACCGTGTATAAGAAAAATCATAATGTGAAATATTATTCCTAATTTTAAGCACCTCAATTTCATGGATTGATTAAATGAAATTGCCATAAATAAAATGCCCTCAATAATAAGTACACCCCAAGTAGATAATACAATTATAAATGGATTAGCTAAAATGGGGTCATATACGAAAGATAACGATTGGGGTAAACCAAAAGTAGGATGATTAAACCAATAATATAAGGCTGTCCCATTAGTCCATTCATTATTTTTAAATTTACCAACACATGCTTCAAAATAAATAATTGCCATTTGAATTTGTATAGCATACAGAGCAAAATTACCTATCATGTTTTGTACCTGCCTGTTTGAACTAATTGTTTCTATGTATGATTTCTTTATCCAATGGTTTGTTCTATTATCTGTTAATGTTAATGGTATGAATAATAATGCTAATACGGATGCGAATTGGTCTCCTCCATCAACTAATAATGATGATGTCATAAAACTACTTGTAACCCAAAAATGTAATACTCCTGTCAATCTTGGAATAAACCCGATTATAACCAAAAATAAAATGATTAATGATAAATATCGCCCTATTTCCAAGGGAAACATACAAAATAAGCTCAGTTTATTCATAGGGGAGCATATAGGACACATTTCTTCTCCTCCCGCATATGGGCGAAATAAAACGTCCACGTCATTAACTAAAAATGTTAAAAAAGTAGATAATGCAAGAATACTTCTACTCAATCCATAAACATTTGTATGGCAATCTATTAGAAAATAATCTCTTATGATTTTATCTATTTTATCAATTAACGACATATTACTTTCAGTTTAATTACCTCAACAGGTAGTTTAATATTTTCTTTATTTTTCGACCAAGCCCAAGGCACAGGAGGGGTTCTAATCAGTAATACATAATCCTTCAAAAGTGGCTTTTTATTAAAATTATTTACTACATAACTCTTTATAGAACTCAATTCAATATTATTAAAGTTTGTAAATTTAGTCCATTCTAAGGTATCATTTTTAACTTTATCAAGTAGATAACCATACTCACACCCCATAGCTCTTGCGTCCCTTTTTAATCCTAATAAATTATGCAAGTCTCCCTGTCTTTGAAAAGGTTTTTTTTGAATTTTACCATTTAATATTGCGAATATTTCGATGTTAGGGTCTCTTGCATTTTTTGTAAAAAATGCCCACCCTTGTGGGAAATACGACTGTAAATAAAGTTTATTACTAATTAATAATCTAATTGGATTTTCCTCTGAATAGATAATAATGGAAAAGAAAATTACTGAAATCCAAGTTATCAAATTTAATAAAAAGAAGTACCGTAATAATTTCATAAAAATCATGAAATATTAGTGAACTACCATTTTTGCTCGAATGATAGCTCACTAATATAAAATTTAAAGGTTGTTTACTATTGAATTAATAAGCATTTCATTTGGCAAACCTTGTTTGGCATTAGGATTTATAGGATTTGGTGGCGGTATTTGATAAGGAATAACAACAATCCACAATAACGCAACAGCAATAACTACATAAAGTCCAACCGCTACGTCAGTTTGGACCACCCATACAGAACCAGCCTCACTCGATACCCTCGCTCCTTTTGCTTTTGCTTGCATACTTTTAATAAAATCTTCTTTCGTAATTTTACTTTTAAGTTCTAAGTTTGTATTATATGAGGCATCTAAAAGCATATTTGATGCCTCAACCAGTGCTTTATCAATCGCTAAATAATCTTTTGAATCAATTTTCTGTTTGAATTGGTCAAAAAATAAAGGATTCTGTTTCAATACTTCATCAATTAATTTTCTCTTAGTAACACCTAAGTAGTCGTTAGTAAATAAACGACGTTTTAATTTTATTATTTTTGTGGTATGGGATACAGATTTATACAGTTGAGTCCAGAAGACGTAAGTCTTTTAGAAAAGACCTCAAAGACAAGTTCAAAAGCACACATTAGACGTAAATGCGATACGATTTTACTCAGTAATCGAGGCTATGATATAACCAGCCTCTCTGGTCTTTACAAAGTGCGTACCCACACTATCCGTGATTGGATGAACAACTGGATAGCCAAAGGAATAGATGGTTTTTCTATCTCTACGGGTCGTGGTCGTAAAGCTGAAATAGACCCTAACAATCTGGATTTAGTTGATTCGCTCACTGAGACAATCAAACTCAATCCTCAAAATTTAGACACGGTTTGTGCCGAATTAAACAAATCTAAGGATTTGAACCTGACTAAAAACAAAGTCATTCGATTTTTAAAAAAAAGTTAGGGTATTCTTATCGTCGTTTTCGTAAATGTATTAAAAAATGTCAAGACCCTGTTTTGTACAAAGAATTAGTTGAAAAACTTTGTCAGATACTCTATTTAGAGGAACAAGGGCTGTTGAATGTTTATTATGGTGACCAAAGTGGATTCTCACTAAACCCATGTTTACCTTACGGTTGGCAACCCAAAGACGAATATGTCCGTATTTGTCCTAAAAAAGGTAAAAGATTAAATATTTTTGGTTTACTCTCAAAAGATAATGATTTACAAGTTTATTCTACCAATGGCACTGTTTCATCAGACCTAATGATTGCTTTTTT
>JAYUOX010000427.1:0-2662 GCA_043760595.1 Cytophagales bacterium | reverse complement strand
AAACGTGAACCGATGGCTCATAAATCGGTGGAAGGTTTGGAGCATTTGGATAAGGTTATTGAAGTGGATCAATCGCCCATCGGACGCACGCCACGCTCGAATCCTGCGACTTATACGGGGATGTTTACGGATATTCGAGCCTTGTATTCGGTGTTACCAGAATCTAAAATCAGGGGCTACAAAGCGGGTCGTTTTAGTTTCAACGTGAAAGGCGGACGTTGCGAAGATTGCGAAGGTGCGGGTATGAAAAAAATCGAAATGGAATTCTTGCCCGACGTTCACGTAGCCTGCGAAACCTGCAAAGGAAAACGCTTCAATCGTGAAACACAGGAAGTTCGTTTTAAGGGAAAATCAATCGCCGATGTCTTGGATATGACGGTGGAACAAGCCGTAGATTTCTTTGAAAACCAGCCTAAAATATTGCGTAAAGTTCAGACACTCAACGAAGTAGGTTTAGGATATATCACCATCGGGCAACAAGCTACCACGCTGTCGGGAGGAGAAGCCCAACGAGTAAAATTAGCCGAAGAACTCTCGAAAAGAGACACGGGCAAAACCATGTACATCTTGGATGAACCCACCACTGGACTCCATTTTCAAGACATCAAAAAACTCTTGGAAGTCCTCAACCGATTGGCAGACAAAGGCAATACCGTTTTGATTATTGAGCATAATTTAGACGTAATCAAAGTATCTGACCACGTAATTGACATCGGTCCAGAGGGAGGACAAAAAGGCGGAAACATCATCGCAGAAGGCACACCAGAACAAGTAGCGAAGGTGAAAGGGAGTTATACGGCGAAGTTTTTGAAGGGGGAGTTGAAGTAAATTGAGATTTGGTTTGCTTTTTGAATAATATTTCTTAGGTTTACTTTACAAACAATTGGTAATCAGATGAGTAAAATTATTGAACAAAGAAATAAAAGTAATCTTCTTTTATCGGAATCTATTAGAGAAGTATTAAAAGCGTATGCCCCATCAACTATGATTGGAGAAGTCTTGCTATCTTATGGTAATGAAATTAGAGAAACTGATTCTTTTTTAAGAGATAATTCCTCAAAAAATTCGCTTAATGTTAGAAAAGCTATTCTAAGGAAAAAGTCCCGTATGGGAGACACAGTGACAGTCAGCATTAGTTCCAAGGCAAAAAGAGAAGATGTTTATGCAAAAGTTATTAATTACAATCCTTCTCAATCACTAAAATCTAAACATAGTTATCTGCCAAAAAGAAAGGGGGCTTTACATCATTCAGAAATTAGCATAAACCCAAATAGTAAAGTAAAAATAATACCATCAAAAATTATTAAAATTACTCCTACAATGGTTGTTTTTGAATGTATTACTGATGTTAAAAATCAATGTTACGAAACAAGAGAATTTCCAATTATACTTTTTCAAAAATACAGTTTTTTAAAAGTTGGATTAGTTTGTAATTTAAATATTACACTTTCACCCAATACTTCAAACCTAAAAATAACCAATTTGGATGATTCAAAAATTGAGAAATTGTTTGATACTTCTGATTTGTTTGATGAGCTTGAAGGCTTTGAAAATGTACCTTACAACTAAAAACACCTAATTATTTAATGCTAACCATAACCTTTAAAAACGTTGGTCAAGGGGATTCTATCATTCTTGAATGGCTTGATAATGGACAATCGAAAGTTGGAATAATTGATTGCCATCTTTTCAATAATACAAATTCAGTCCTCAATCATATCCAACAAGCCAATTACCAAGAAATTGATTTTATAATTCTTTCACATCCTCATTATGACCATTTTTCAGGTTTTAACCAGTTATTTGATTACTGTCTTATTCACAAAATTATTATTCAAAAATTCCTTCATACTTCATATATTGTCCCTGATTATTTAAGAGCCGCTAATAAAACTGTAAACGTCCAACGTGAATTGGTTACCTTATTTAAGAATATCAGACAATTATGGAAGATAGATAAAATCATTTTGAAACAATGTTTTATCAATGATTTGACAAAAGACATACGTTTAAATAATGATATTTCTATAAAAATTCTTGCTCCCACTACCCACGAATTTGATGCTTATATTTCAAATGTAAAAGTCGATAACGACGAAGAAAGCCACGATAATAATGCCAATGCTAACTGGCTTGCCACTTTTTTGAAAATATATTCAACCGATTGGCAAATCATTTTGACTTCCGATTGCGAAAAAAGAGTGCTGAATCGTTGGAAAAATAATGATATTGAATTCTCAAATCATACGCTTTTGTTAGCTCAAAGCCCCCATCATGGAGCAAAGGGAAACCATACCTCAAAATTTTGGAAACAGTTTGTAAACACAACTCAAACGCCAATTGTAATTTCGGTTGGTGAAAATGGCTATAAACACCCTTCACAAGATAATATCAACTATTTTATGAAAAATGGGTTTAAAATTTATACAACTCAGCAAGGTGAAATAATGTCAAAAGAAGCAAAAAGAGTTAGTAGTATATTAGATATTTTTAGTGAGAAAAAAGAAATAGTGAACGCAAGGGATGTAACATTTCGCATTGATGAGAAAGGGGAAATAATTCATCAATCAAATTAAGTATATTTGAAAAAAATAATTAAAAATATGAGTGGATTTGCTGAAAATATAGAATTACCAGTTGCTTATCTTGAAACACTTACGTT